>CAYXVM010000118.1:2022-6412 GCA_964468465.1 uncultured Clostridium sp. | reverse complement strand
ATTCCATCACTCTCCCGCAGTATCTTTCAAACCGATTTTTAACCAAAAATCCCGCCTTGCAGATAATCTGTGCGCTTGTTTTCCTCGTATTCTTCACGATTTATGTTGCTTCAAGCTTTGTTGCAGGCGCAAAGGTTTTCGGTCAGGTTTTCCCGCCTCTTGCAGATAAGCCGACGGTTGCTCTCCTGATTTTTGCGGCTATCATTATTATCTACACCTTCCTCGGCGGCTTCAAGGCTGTTTGCTGGACGGACTTCTTCCAGGGCATTATGATGCTCGTTGCGCTTCTTGCAGTCCCCATCGTTCTCTATTGGGCAAAAGACCTTGATATGTCCGTTTTCGACACTACTCTTGAAAATTCAATCAATCTCAATCCGTTCTCCTCAAGCTGGCAGGATATCGTATCGGGTCTTGCATGGGGTCTCGGATACTTCGGAATGCCCCACATTCTTGTCAGATTCATGTCAATCAAAAACTCAAAGATGATAAAGAAATCTGCAACAATCGGCATTATATGGGTTGTTCTTTCGCTTGGCGCAGCCATCGCAATGGCGCTCCTCGGCAGAGCGTACGCAACAAGTGCCGCTCTTGTTGAGGCAGGCAAGCAGGAGCTTGTTTTTGTTACTCTTGCAAAAGACCTCTTCCCCGCATTTATCGCAGGTCTCCTGCTTTCGGCTATCGTTGCGGCGGCAATGAGCACGGCTGATTCTCAGCTTCTTGTTGCTTCTTCATCTTTCACAAGTGATATTTATAAGCCCGTTTTCCGCAAGAATGCTTCCGATAAAGAAACCCTCTGGGTCGGCAGAATAGTTGTTCTTATCATTGCCGTTATCGCTTTCTTCATTGCCAACAGCAAGGGCGACGGCGCACAGAGCATCATGAACATGGTCGGCAACGCATGGGGCGGCTTCGGCGCAGCGTTCGGACCCGTTATCATTCTTTCTCTGTTCTGGAAGCGTTTCACATATAAAGGCGCTATCGCAGGTGTTATCGGCGGCGCTGTTACCGATGTTCTCTGGCTCATGTTCCTGACCGAAAGCACCGGAGTCTATGAGCTTCTTCCCGGCTTCGTTGTCGGCGCACTTTGCAGCATTATCGTTACTCTCCTTGATAAGAAGCCCGGCAAGGATGTTGACGAGCTTTATCAGAGAGCGATTGACGCAAGCATTGATGACTAATAATAATAATAATAGTATTTGAATCGGTACTTCAAAAAGCTTAAAACATAAACACACACACACTTATCTTACCGATTCAACAGAATAAGCCGTCGAAACCGTTCTTTTAATGCGGTTTCGGCGGCTTAATTTGACGAAAAAAGGCGGCTGAAACTCGCTCAGCCGCCTTTAAATTATTTATTCTTGTAGTCTCTGACAATTTTAAGGGTTGTCGTTTTCGGGAATTCATCGTCTCTGACTCTGACCTTGTTGATATTCTTGAACAGCGGCATCTTGCGGTTAAATTCATTGACATCGTGCTGAATTCTGCCCCTTGCGTCGGGATAATCCTCTTCATTGAGGAAGAACTCGGCAACAATCTTTTTGTTCTCCTCGTAAACAAGAACTTCCTTAACATAGTCGATTCTTGAAAGCTTGTCCTCAAGCTCCTCGGGAGAAACATTCTTGCCGTTTGAAAGAATGATGAGATTCTTCTTTCTGCCGACCATGAACAGGAAGCCTTCCTCATCGATTCTGCCGTAGTCGCCCGTCTTGAACCATTCGCCGTCGAAAGCTTCTGCGGTTGCCTCAGGCTCGCCGTAGTAGCCCTGCATAACATTGTCGCCCTTAACATAGATTTCGCCGACGCCTTCTTCATCGGGGTCAACAATCTTTATTTCACAGCAGTCAAGCGGAACGCCGACGCTGCCGAATTTATGTTTATCGGGGCGGTTGCAGGTGATTGCGGGCGAACACTCGGTTGCGCCGTAGCCGTTATAAATCTCAATGCCGAAATCGTGCATTCCCTTTTCATATTTCGGGTCAAGGTTCGCCGCTCCGCAGACAATCATGTTAAGGTTGCCGCCGAGATTATCAAGAATCTGCTTGAATATCGTGCGTCTCTTATCAATGCCGATTTTCATAAGGGCATTGCTGATTTTAAGGCCCTTTTTGAGGACTTCTTCTCTGCCCATTTTTCTTGCTGTTTTCCAGATACGGTCGTAAATCGTTTCAACAACCAGCGGAACGGCTGAGAAGTTATAGGGCTGATACTTTTTAAGGTCGCCCTGAATATCCTTGAGGCTGTCGCAGAGATAGCCCCATTCGGTAATAATATAGGTTGAAAACAGTGCGCTGACCCATGCGTAGGAATGGTTAAGGGGCAAAAAGCCGATTGCGTGTCTGCCCGAAAGTGCTCTGCATGAGGATGAGCAGTTGATGGCAATGTTTTTGTGGGAAAGCATAACGCCTTTACTTTTGCCCGTTGTGCCGGAGGTGTAGGAAATGCAGGCGAGGTCTTCGGGCTTGACATCGGCGTCAAGGAATGCTCTGTTGCCCGCATCAAGCGAAGCCGCACCTTCTTTGAGGTGTTTCGGAAAGTTTGCCGTGCAGAAATACTGCATTTCGGGCATTCCCTCGGTTGCTTTGAATTCATCAACCGCAAGCTGGAATTTCGGAGTGTAAACCAAGGCGTCGCAACCGCAGCGGATCAGCTGATCCGCAAGATCCTCAACGGGAAGCTTGCAATCCATCGGAACGGAGATGTTTCCGCCGACAAGGGTTGCATAATAGGCGAGCATCCACTCAAAGCAGTTTTCGCCGATTATCGCAATCTTTTTCTTGCCGTCAAGACCTTTAAGATAAAAGAAAGTGCCGATTGAGCTGATTTCACGCCATGTCTGATTATAAGTTCTGGTGCATTCATTTTTTTCGCTGTCAAGAAAAACAAACTGCTTTTTGTCTCCGCCGACTTCGGTTCCTTTAACAACGATTTCTTTGATTGTCAAATAATTCGGGATGTTTTTATTTCCTAAATTTGAATGCTGTTTTTTCAATTCTATTACCAACCTTTGTTCAAAATCCGTCAATTTACATACTCGGTATCTAATATATTATCATAAATTCCTCGATTTTTCAACAAAAACATCTTGCATTTTCTCAGACAATAGTGTATGATTAACTGAATAATGTTTTGTGTCGGGGAGAATACTGATGAGAATTTTTATCGTTTGCATAATAGCCTGGTTCATTGCGCAGCTTATAAAAGTTATAATAAATTCAATAAATTATTTGAACGCAAAAAGAAAAGGTCTTGAAAGGCGCAAGGTTACAATCCATACTCTGTTTAAGCTTGGCGGAATGCCGAGTTCTCACACCGCAACGGTTATTGCTCTTTGCGGCTGCGTCGGCTTACACAGCGGATTTGACTCCGATGTTTTTGCCGCCTGCGGCGTTTTTGCGTTTATCGTTATGTTTGACGCTTTCAAGGTCAGGCTGCCCGTCAGCCGTCTGACCGACGCTTTCAACCGACTTCAGGCAAAGGTATGCGGCGTTGACGCAACCGATGTCAAAAAGGTTGAGGGTCACACGATTCCCGAAATCATCGGCGGCTTCATCGTCGGCGCATGCGTTGCGCTTTTCATGGTTAAGGTTGTCGGAATTTACGAGCTTACATTCTGATGAAAATTTATTCAATCCGCATTTCGGAAATCGAAAAATCAAGCTTTGAAAAATGGTTCTCCGAAATGAGCGAAGAACGCAAGGCCGAGGTTCTAAGACTTAAATCCGCCGAAAAGCAGGCTCAGAAAATTGCGGCTCATCACCTTTGCCGCAGCTCAATATCGGAATATTGCGGAATTCCCGAAGAAACAATCCGTTTTGCACGAACCGAATCCGGGAAGCCGTATGCCGTCGGTTTGCCTGTTCAATTCAGTGTCAGCCACAGCGGAGATTACGCCGTTTGCGCCGTTTCGGAAAATGAAATCGGAATTGATATTGAAAAAAACCGTGAAATAAACCCGAACATTGCCCGAAGATTCGCTTCGGAAAATGAAATCGAGTATATTTCTTCCAACGAAAACGGATTATTTGAAATCTGGACTTTGAAAGAGGCTTATTACAAGTGTATCGGAACCGGGCTCGGCACGGATATTAAAAGCGTTTCGTTCAGCATTCAGCCGAGCGGAATTATCTGCTCAGAAAGCGGATTTGAATGTTCGCTTGCCGAAATCGGGCAGGGATATATCTGCTCTGTCTGCGAAAGAACATAATAATGAGCTTTTATTATTAATACAAAATCATAAATGGCTTGTATCGGTTGAATTCTTCCGATACAAGCCATTTAAAGTTTAAAAAGAATTATGATTTTCCTTGTTTTTACGGTTTTAAAAATCCGTTTCTGTTTTGGCTATATTTTGCAGGTAATCAAGAGATTCGGTGAGCTCCGAGGGGTC
>CAYXVM010000118.1:0-2012 GCA_964468465.1 uncultured Clostridium sp. | reverse complement strand
ATATTCGCCCTTATAATCAGCGTTTTCCATTATCGAAAACAGCTTTTTATAATCAAAATTGCCTTTTGACGGCGGCAGGCAGTCATTGGTCGGCGAATTATCGCTGACATGGATATGGATGATGTCATTTTTGAATTCTTTTGCAAATTCAAGAGGGGAATAGCCCGCTCTGACCGCCTGCTTGATGTCGAACACCATTTTGAAGTCATCGCCGAGTGCTTTTTTCATCATACGAAGAAAAACAGGCGTTTCGCTGAAATGGCGGTTAACATTTTCCTGAGCAACGGTAACGCCGAACTCCTTGCCCGTTTCAATGAGCTTAGAAAATCGGCTGAAATATTCCGGAGCGGTGATTTTGCCCGGAACGAGCGAGCCGTGAATGATTGAAATGCCTGCTCCGACAGCCTGAGTGAATTCAAAGCACCGTTTGTAAAAATCAAGAGCGTCAAGATAACGCCGCTGATATTCCCCGAAAAGCATGTATGTTTCGGAGAAGGAGGAAAACGGATGAACGGAGACAATTCGGATTCCGTATTCGTCTTTTATTCTGTTGAGAATTTTGGCAAAATCGAGGGAGGTTTCGCTCTCCGAGTTCAGAAAAACTTCGCAGGTCTTTGCTCCGAGCTTGCCGAGCTGCTCAAGGGCGTCCTCGGTGTTTTGCGGATAAAGGCACGCAGTTGAGATTCCGATTGACATTCAGGTCAGTCCTTAATTGGTAATATTTTAGGTTTGAAACCGATACCTCCGGTAATGTATAATCATTATGTATCAGGGAGGGTTGTTATGAAAAAAATATTTTTTTCACTCCATCGCTCATCAAAAGCAGTGCTCGTTATCGGAGCGGTGGCGATGGCTTTGGTGCTTTTTGCTTCAACGGTTTTATTTGTCGGCGCAGGCAGAGTGTTCGACTATTATCCCGCAGTTGAGATAAGCGAAAAGCTGCTTGCGGGGGTAAGACCGATGAGCGTTGCGGTCAGCGCAGGCTCTCTGAGCCTTGAATATTTGGCAAAGCGAAAAGATAGCTGACTGCTTATAAATTATAGCACAACATAATCCAAATATCAAGGATTCGGGGAAAACAAAAAGTCGGGTGAATTTTTATTTTTCATCTCGACTTTTTTTATGTGTTGTGATATTATGATTTTATCAATTATATTCCGGAGGGATAAAAATGCTCAGAGTTGCAATGCTGTCAAAGTGGCATGTTCACGCAGAAGGATATGCCAATGAATTTCTGAAAACGGGAAAGGCTGAGATAACCGCCGTTTGGGATGAAAACGCCGAAAGAGGCTCTGAATGGGCAGGGTCGCTCGGCTGTGATTTTGAAAAAGACATTGATTCTCTGCTTGCAAGAGACGATGTTGACGCAGTATGCTGCTGCACTCCGACTTCAATGCACACCGAGGTATTGCTCAAAGCGGCAAAGGCGGGCAAGCATATTTTTACCGAAAAAACGCTTGCGGCAACGGTTAAGGAATGCAGAGAAATCGAAAAAGCGGTCAATGAAAACGGCGTAACCTTTGCAATCTCGTTCCCGAACAAGTCATGGAGCATTGTTAAGTTCATAAAAGAACAAATCGAGAGCGGAAAGCTCGGAAAAATAACCTGCGTCAGAATCAGAAACGCTCACGACGGAGTCAGCGGAGGCTGGCTGCCCGATTATTGGTTCATAAAAGAGGACTGCCAGGGCGGCGCAATGATGGATCTCGGCTGTCATCCGATGTATCTTCTGGCTTATTTTTGCGGAATGCCGAAAAAAGTGACGGGCATTGCAAATTCCGCTTTCGGAACTCCCGTTGACGACAATGCGGTTGCGGTTATCGAGTTTGAGAGCGGCGCAATCGGCGTTTCCGAAACCTCGTTTGTTTCTTATTCTTCGCCTTATACCATTGAGGTTCACGGAACCGACGGCGTTATTCTCTGGCAGGACGGCGAGCTGAAATATAAAACGAAAGAGACTGAAAAGCTGAACAGGGGATTTATTACTCCCGACGCTCTGCCAAGCTCCGACG
>CAYXVM010000117.1:0-6550 GCA_964468465.1 uncultured Clostridium sp. | reverse complement strand
ATCTTCCAGCCTACAGAGAATTTCTCGATATTGCCGTCAATTTCTACGATGTTTTCCCATGTTTTATTAAGAAGCGTTTTAACAAAATCACTACCCGTGATAACCTCGTTTTCAATCGCAAAATCATAAAGCTGCTCCATATCGGTGTCGCTGTTGAATGATTTTTCAAAAAGCAGAATAAAAACTTGTTCTCTCTCTTCTCGTCTTGTCAATATAATCCCTCCGCAAGGAGCATATAGCCCATTTTATGGCAAAAAGCGGGCATAAAACCCGCCGTTCAGCCGTTTTTCGGAGTTATTATATCATTATCATTTGAATTATACAATAACTAATTTAAAAAAACTTGCAAAAATTGAGTGAATATTCATTGAAAAATGCATAAAACTCAGTATTCCATCTCCGTTATTGTTATGTTTTCGACCGGATAGCCCGTCTGTTTGACTGCAATTTCTTTGATTTTAACAATTGAAACATCATCAAGCGAGCCGTTTTCAACGATTATTTCCGCATTGCCGCCGTTCAGGATAACAAGATTGTTACATCCGACCTTGGCGGTTATCAGGTTTTCTATATCGCTTTCAAGAGCTATTGAAGCGGCAAGCTCCTCAAGCGCTTTTTCGGCTTTTGAAACGGCTTCGGATGAGGATGAGCCGTCTTTTATGACATCGTTGAGCGCTTCAGCCGCTTCGTCATGGGCTGTCTGACGGCGCAGCTTCGCCCCCGCAAAATATTCGCTTGCCTTTGCCTGAGCGGGAGCGTCCTCCTGAGCGGTGTCGGTTGAAATGACATAGCGAGCGTCTCCGAGATTTGCTCCCTCTGTTACCTTGGGTGTCAAAACGGTTTTTCCTTTATCCGTGCCCACCGATTCAACCTCAGGTCTGGTGTAGTACCAATTAACGAAAACCGCCGCCGCAAGAGCGACGATAAGGGTTGCAAGCAAAAGCTGTCTTTTTTTGATAATCATTGTTTTCTCCTCCGGAATAAAATTGTAATTTTATGCATAATGAATGTATTAATTCATTTTTGCCACGCTGACTCTTGCGCTGCTGATATCGAGCAGTGCGGTTACCGCCTGAACAATCTGTTCCCTGACAATCTCCGAACCTGCGCCTTTGCACACGACCGCAACGCCCCTGACTTTCGGCTCTGCGATTCTGACAACAATTCCCTGCTCACCCGACGAGCCGTCAACAATAACATATTCATCTTTTCTCTCAAAGCTGTTTTTGCCCGAAGAATCCGCATTTTCTCCGTAGTCAAAATCATGCAGATATATATCTTCGCTGCTGCTCTCGAGAGTTACCATAACCTTTGTTTCGCCCGCTCCGTCAATTGCGGAAATTATTGATATCAGGCGTTCTTCAAGCTTTTTTGTGTATTCCTCGGGGTCTTGGGCGGATAAGGTTGTTGACACGGGCGAAGAAACGCTTTTTTCTTTTTGCGGAATTTCGCTGATGAGCAGAGCCACAGCTCCTGCCGCCATAAGCACGGCGGCAAGCAATATTTTCGGGCTTAACTTTGTTTTATCCGAGATTAAGCCGACAAATTTTTTTAAAGCATCGGTTATCTTTTTCACTTGACATTACCGTTCCTTATTCTGCATTGACCGTAACGGGAGCGCCGATTCTTTCCGACGCTCTGTCGGACAGTTTGACTGCTTTATCAATATGTTCGGCAGGAATATATATCGTGATATTTTGTATAATTATACAGTTTTCATCGTCAACATAAGCATCGATTTCCGATTGATAAAAGGGTATGTTCAGCTCGTCAGCCGCCTTTTCAATCTCTTTGTTTACGGCGTTTTTACACGCAGTCAGCAGATAATCGCCGAGTTTTTCATCCGCCTCGTTCTCCTCCTCAAATGCAAATGCTTCTTTTTCAAAAAAACCATTACCGTCTTTTTTAAGCTCGGTCAAGGGTGAGAAAATTGCCGCAACAACAAATATGCCGACAACGGCTCTGATGGTTTTGTCCATTGACCCTCTCGGAGACACTATCATTGCAAATGTTCCCGCCACAGCGGCGGCAATCACGCTGACAGCCCAGCTTTTCAGAGCATCCAAAGCTTTACCACTCCCCGTTTTACTGTAAACTTACCTTTTGATTGAATCGTTATAAATCTGTTTTAACGGCAACGACCAAGCCTGCGGAAATTATAAATACTGCCATGCAAAGAATCAGCATTACATTTGCCATTGAGAACACAAAAGCGGTGTTTCTGAGCAGTTCCGAACATACCCGGCAATCGAGCAAATCGCTGACTGCACACGCCGCACGCATGGCAAGCACCCAAAGAGAAAGATTAATAATTATTGGTATTCCGATTACGAACAAAGCAAGAATTGCATATATACCGACCGTGCCTTTGAGCAATGAAAGACTGCCGACAACCGATGTATAAGCCTCTGCCAAAGCGCCGCCGACAACGGGAACAAAAGTATTTGCCGCAAGCTTAACCCCTTTAACGGCAATACTGTCCGCAGAAGAAGAAAGCAGGCTTTTAAGTGCAAGAAAGCCTGAAAACAGACCCGCCGACGCCGAAAGCACCGTGGTTACGGTTTTTCTGAGAATTTCGCTTATCGCCGAGAGTCTCAAAGTCGGAAGCATTGCACCGGACACTCCGAGAGCGGAAGTAATACCAATAAGCGGCAGAGCAAAGTTATCTGCCAAAGCTTCAATGAACTCTGCGGCGGCAAAAGCCGCACTTTTAAAGGTGAGCGCACTGGTCGGATTGCCCGAAGCGGTTACGACAGCGGCGAGAACGGGAATCAACGCTTTTTCAAATACCGAGCAGGATTCAATCGCCGAAACCGCCGCTTTTATGCTCTGAGAGGCAGGAGCAAAAATCGAAATAACGATAAAGCACCCGCAAATCAGATTAAGTACGGTCTTGCTTTTTTCATCGTCGGGAAAGAATCCGGAGCAAACGCTGACGAGCAAAACCGTTCCCGTAACTTTCATTAATCCCTTGAGCGGTTCTTTGAATCCGTCTTTGAGCATTTCCCACAGCAGTTTAAAAACCGATTTCGGCGAAACATCAAGGATTTTTTCAAGCTCTATATCTTCACATCCGAGCTTTTCAAGATATTTCTCCGACTCATCGGAAAGATAATCCGACAGTTTGTCTGCGCCGATGGCTTCAAGCGAATCTTTTGAATATTCATCTATGTTAGCCGCACGGGCATTAAAAGAAAACAACGCAGTTAATGTAAGTATCAAAATTAAGGTTACGATTTTTTTATAATTCATCCGTTTATCAATCCAATCGCAAGCTGAGCTACGGCTTTGAGCATGGGCACGGATAGAGCAACAGCTCCGATTCTGCCAGCAAGCTCAACCGCACCCGCAACCGAGGAGCAGGAATTATCATAACAAATATCCGCCGCAAACTGAGTTACAACGCAGATCGCGAGAGCCTTCAGCAAAATTGAAACATTCTCCTTGTCAATGCCCGCAAGGCTTATCATTTCGCTGACTCCTCCCGATAAATCAAGCAGTTTTTCCGTCAGAGCAATCAGCGTAACTGCCGCACCGCCCAAGGCAACAAGCGGCGCAAATTCGGGCTTTATCTGCCTGATAAGCGCATAAAGCAGGGCTGTCAGAATGCCGATAAAGGTGATTTTCAGAATATCCATTTCAAAATTCAATAATTTGCTTTACGGTATCAAGCAAATCGGCAAACTGTGGAATCAGCATCATCAGTACAACGACGATGCCGGCAAGAATCGTAATCATCGCATAGTCGTCACGCCCCGAACGAACAAGAATCGAATTGAGAATCGCAACTATAATTCCGACCGCCGCAATTTTTATAACAACGGTAATATCCATCTTTGACACCTCAAATCATAAGAATTGCCGCAGAAATGCCGAGAGTCAGACCGAGAGCGGGAAAAAGCTTTGAATACTTTCTGCCGCTTTCTTCTCTCACGGCAAGCTCGCTTTCAAAAATCCGCCTGTAATATTCACAGCATCTTAACTGACCCGATACATCGGTTGAGCCGATATCCGCCCCGAGTCTTTCAAGATAAACGGTAAAATCCGAAAGCAGACGACAAAGCTCCTTTTCGCTTTCAACGCTTTTTTTCCATGCGTTCGGAAAAGGCTCGCCGTTTTCGGTTTCGGTTCGGCATTTTAAAAGAAAGCCGAGATTTTCAAATCTTTCGCTTTCGCAAAGAAGCTTCAGAATATCCGAAACGGGCAGGCAGGCGTAGTTAAGCTGTGTTTCAATAACCGAAATCATGAGCAGGATTTCTTTGATAACCGAAATTCTTTTTGAACAAAAAGTCGCAAGACCGAAGCCGCCGAGCGTAAAGCTCGCCGATATCAAAAGCATTGCCACCGTTTTAAGCAATCAGTTCACCCGCCCCGATTATTTTTTCAACCTTTCCGACATGAAAGCCGGAAAGAAGAATAACTTTTTCAAATGCGCCCGTTGAAAGAAGCTTCCTCAGAATCGGCTTTGTTTTAAGCTCCCTTTCATCTCTTGCGTGAATGCTCAGAGCGAACGAAACTCCGCAGTTGACTCCCGATTCTATCGCCTGCGCCTCCTCATAAGAAGCAATTTCATCGCAAATAATAATATCGGGCGAAAACGAGCGCAATCCAATCAATATACCCTCTGTTTTCGGATAGGCGGTAATCAAATCGCAGTTTATGCCGAGGTCATTCTGCGCCGCAGAGAATACGCTTGCTCCGATTTCTCCCCTCTCGTCGCAGACAAAAACTTTAAAAAATCTCCCTCGTTCCGCTCCCGAAAGCTGCCGTGCAAGGTCACGCAGGATTGTTGTTTTTCCGCTTGACGGTGGGCCAGCAACTATAACTGATTTTAAACCGTCGGTAAAATCCGATTTATATATTTCATCAGCCGCCCCGATGATTTCACGGGCAATTCTGAGGTTGATTGCGCAGATATCCCTGACGGCGGTCACTTTGCCGTTTTCTGAAACGGCAGTTCCCGCAACTCCCGCCCTGTGGCCGCCTGCAAGCGTCACATATCCACGGTTTATCGCTTCGGTGAAGCTGTGAACCGAATAACTGCATAGTCTTCTGAAAATTTCTTCAATTTCTTTTTCATCGGTTTTTAACGCCAAATCCGAATATACTCCGCTGAGCCTGCCGCCCGGCAAAAGAAATTCAGCCCCCGAATCCGTCATAATAACCGCAGGCATTCCGGTGCGAAGCCTTATTTCACGGATTCGGTTTTTGTCAAAAGCTCCGAGCGCAAGAAGCGGCTGAGAAAGTCTCGGAGAAAGACTTCCTGCGGCAAGATCAAACCGCTGAATGTTATCCATCGTTTTTTCTGACCTTTCTTTTCCGTTTGATAATATATATGGCTTCTTGTCCGCAATTAGAACCGCGGAGATTTGTATAAACTTTCCGTTCAGCTCATAATTCATTACCGCAAATATGGATTTAACAAATTATTTACTTGAATTAAATGTCATAATATGATATAGTAACTGAATGAAACGGTAAATATTTCTTTTGGAGGATATTTAAATATGTCAAGGCTTGAGAACGACTCACGGAAGCAATCCGTATTCAAGCGGATTTTCAGCAACAACTCATACTGCTGGCTCGCTCTGCTCTGCACGGTCGGCGTTATGATGCTTGTTTATTATTGCTACAACCTTTTCCCGTTCGGCGAAACAACCATACTGAGAATGGATCTTTATCATCAGTACGGCCCGCTTTTTGCGGAGTTTTATGACAGAGTTACCAACCTGAAAAGCTTTTTATATTCATGGCAGACGGGCTTGGGTTCGCCGTTCCTCGGCAACTTTTTCAACTATCTTTCAAGCCCGAGTGCAATTATCATTCTTTTGCTCGGTCATAAAAACATGCCCGAAGCCATTGCGGGAATGATTCTTGCAAAAGCCGCCCTTTCGGCATGGACTTTCACCTATTACCTTAAAAAATCTCAGAACAGACACGATTTCACTACTGCGGCATTCGGCGTGCTTTATTCCATGTGCGGCTATTTCATTGCCTACTATTGGAATGTCATGTGGATTGACGCAATGGTATATTTCCCGCTTGTTATTCTCGGAATTGAAAACATTATTAACCGCAGAAATCCGAGACTTTACATTGCTTTTCTTGCTCTTACGCTCCTTTCGAGCTACTATATGGGCTACATGACCTGCATATTCTCGGTTCTTTATTTTCTCGTTTATTATTTCAGCAAAAAAGAGCTTTCGGAGCTTGACGGTTCAACGCCTTATACGCTCACAGAAGACGGCGAAAAGAAATATTCTTTTAAAAACAAGCTGAAAGGCAGCATTTTCCTCAGAAGCGGCTTCACATTTGCCTTTGCGAGCATAGCCGCCGCCTGCCTTGTTGCGGTTGCGCTTTTGCCGACTTTTGTTATCCTCAAAAATTGTTCTGCAACATCGGGAACCTTCCCTAAAGATTATAATTCCTATTATTCAATTTTTGATTTTCTCGCAAACCACCTTGCAAGCGTTAAGCCCACCATTCGCAGCAGCGGCGACGATGTTTTGCCCAATGTTTACTGCGGAATCGCAACCGTTCTTCTTGTTCC
>CAYXVM010000116.1:0-6606 GCA_964468465.1 uncultured Clostridium sp. | reverse complement strand
CGAGCCTCAGGCTCACCGCTACATTGAAAAACAGGCAATGGATTTGCGAATGAGCCGCAGAGAGGTCGCCCAGAGCATCATCAAAGCCCACGAGGCCTGAATCGGGGTGATTTTTAAAGAAGGATGATTATATGACAAAGTATATTTTCGTTACGGGCGGCGTTGTTTCCGGCCTCGGCAAAGGAATAACCGCAGCCTCACTCGGCAGACTTCTGAAATCAAGAGGCTTAAAGGTTGCTGCTCAGAAGCTCGACCCATATATCAATGTTGACCCCGGCACGATGAGCCCCTATCAGCACGGAGAGGTTTTTGTTACCGACGACGGTGCGGAAACCGACCTTGACCTCGGCCACTATGAGAGATTCATCGACGAAAACCTCAACCAGTATTCAAATCTCACCACCGGCAAGGTATTTTCCCGTGTTATCAGCAAAGAAAGAAAGGGCGAATACCTCGGAGAAACCGTTCAGATAATCCCCCACATCACGAATGAAATCAAAGAATTTATCTACAGCGTCGGCAAAACGAGCAACGCAGATATCGTTATCACGGAAATCGGCGGAACAATCGGCGACATTGAGAGCCAAGCTTTCCTTGAGGCTATCAGACAGGTCGGTCTTGAAGTCGGCAGAGAAAATTCTCTCTATATTCATGTTACGCTTGTGCCCTATCTTCATGCATCGGGCGAGCATAAAACAAAGCCGACACAACATTCCGTTAAGGAATTGCAGGGCTGCGGAATTTCACCGAACATAATCGTTCTGCGCACCGATGAAAAAATCGAGGACGAAAGCGTCAAGCGCAAGATTGCGAACTTCTGCAATGTCAAGCCCGACTGCGTAATTGAAAATATGACCATTCCCGTTCTTTATGAAGCACCGTTAATGCTCGAAAAGAACCATTTCTCCGATGTTGTCTGCCGTGAGCTTGGCATTGACGCTCCGCCCGTCAAACTCGGAGAATGGGAGGAAGTAGTAAATAAGATAAACAACAGAAACAAGACGGTTAAAATCGCTCTTGTCGGCAAATATGTTCAGCTCCATGACGCATATCTTTCGGTTGCTGAGGCTCTGCGCCACGCAGGCTATGACCTCGGAACAAAAGTTGACATCGATTGGATTGATTCCGAAACGATAACCGAAGAAAACTGCGCCGAAATTCTTTCGGATGCGAGCGGAATCATCGTTCCCGGCGGCTTCGGCAGCAGAGGAATTGAAGGAATGATTCTCACCGCAAAATATGCAAGAGAAAACAATGTTCCCTATCTCGGCATCTGCCTCGGTATGCAGATTGCGGTTATTGAATTTGCCCGCTCCGTTCTCGGCTATAAAGACGCAAACTCAAATGAATTTGACGAATCGAGCGCCCACAAGGTCATCGACTTCATGCCAGACCAATATGAGGATATCGACAAGGGCGGCACTCTCAGGCTCGGCAGCTATCCCTGCAGCATAGCCGACGGCACTCAGATGGAAAAATGCTATAATTCAACCATCATTCACGAGCGTCACCGCCACCGCTACGAATTCAATAACGATTTCAGAGACGAAATGATAAACGCAGGTCTTGTTGTCAGCGGCACATCGCCCGATAAAAGACTTGTTGAAACCGTTGAGATTCCCGGCAACGATTTCTTCATCGGCGTTCAGTTCCACCCCGAATTCAAGAGCAGACCCAACAAGCCCCATCCCCTTTTCCTCGGCTTGGTTTCTGCTTCACTAAAAAAGGCAAATATTGATTAATTATAAATTGTGTTAAAGGAGAAAAAAAGGATGCACGAAAATTATGTCAGCCCCCTCTGCACCCGCTATTCAAGCGCAGAAATGAAACATCTTTTCTCGGACGATTTCAAGTTTTCAACCTGGAGAAAGCTGTGGATTGCGCTTGCGGAAAGTGAAAAAGAGCTCGGAATCAACATCACCGACGAGCAGATCGACGAATTGAAAGCCAATATTTACAACATCGATTATGACCGTGCGGCGGAATATGAATCCGCTCTCAGGCACGATGTTATGGCTCACATCAAGACCTACGGCGAGAGCTGCCCCAACGCAAAGGGCATTATCCACCTCGGCGCAACCTCATGCTATGTCGGCGACAACACCGATGTTATCGTTATGCGTGAAGCAATGCTGCTCATCAGAAAGCAGCTTGTCAACTGCATCAAGGCGGTTGCCGATTTTGCAATCAGGCATAAGGAGCTGCCGACCCTCGCCTACACTCATTTCCAGGCGGCTCAGCCCACAACCATGGGCAAGAGAGCTACCCTCTGGCTTCAGGATCTCCTCATGGACCTTGAACAGCTTGATTTTCAGCTTGATTCAATAAAGCTTCTCGGCTGTAAGGGCACAACGGGAACGGGCGCAAGCTTCCTTGAACTCTTTGAGGGCGACACCGAAAAGGTTAAAAAGCTTGAGCTTCTCATTGCCGAGAAAATGGGCTTTGACAAGGTTTTCCCCGTTTCGGGTCAGACATACACGAGAAAAGCGGATTACAATGTAATTTCCGTTCTTGCGGGAATTGCTCAGAGCGCCGCAAAATTCTCCAACGATATCAGACTTCTTTCTCACCTTAAAGAATTTGACGAGCCGTTTGAGGATAAGCAGATCGGCTCCTCAGCAATGGCTTATAAGCGCAACCCCATGAGAAGCGAAAGAATCGCCTCTCTTTCAAGATATGTTATGATTGATGTTCTCAATCCGTCAATAACCGCCGCAACTCAGTGGTTTGAGAGAACGCTTGATGACTCCGCAAACAGAAGAATCGCAATTCCCGAAGCTTTCCTTGCGGTTGACGCAATTCTTTCTCTCTATATCAATGTTATCAGCAACGGCACGGTATATCCCAATGTTGTCAAGGCTCATCTTGACGAGGAGCTGCCGTTCATGGCGACCGAAAACATCATGATGTACTGTGTAACTCACAAAAACGGAGACCGTCAGCAGCTTCACGAAGCTATCAGACAGCTTTCCGTTGATGTTGCAAAGCATATCAAGCTTGAGGGCAAAAAGAACGATTTGCTTGACCGCATAGCCGCAGACGAGAGATTCAATATTACCAAAGACGAGCTTAACGAGCTTATTGACAGCGTTAAATTCACGGGCTGTGCAACCGAGCAGACCGAAGAATTTGTTGAGAAATACGCAAAGCCCGTGCTTGAAAAATATTCTGATCTTCTCGGCTTTGAAGCAAAAATCACCGTTTGATTAAAAAGGAGTAATTCACAATGTTAACAGCAGTTGTCGGAATAAACTGGGGCGACGAAGGCAAAGGCCGCATGGTTGACCTTCTGAGCAGCCGTTACGATATCGTTTGCAGATATCAGGGCGGCAACAACGCCGGTCACACCGTCGTTAATGAAAAAGGCAAGTTCATCCTTAACCTGCTCCCGTCGGGCATTCTCAGAGACGAGACCGTTAATGTCATGGGCAACGGCATGGTTATCGACCTTGAACACCTTTATAATGAGATTTCTCGCCTGCGTGAGGGCGGAATCGAAATCACCCCCAAGCACCTCAAAATCAGCGACAGAGCAACAATCTGCATGCCCTACAACAAACTTCTTGATATCCTTGAGGAGGACAGACTGGGCGATGCAAAATTCGGCTCAACAAGGCGTGGCATTGCTCCGATTTACTCCGATAAATACATGAAAAAAGCATTCAGAATGGGCGAGCTTCTTGAATTTGACAAGCTTGAAGAAAGAATGAAGGGCATTATCGAATGGAAGAATCTCACGGTTGAAAAGGGCTACGGTCACGAAGCAATTGAAGCAGAGAAAATGCTTGAATGGCTCCGCACCTACGGCCTGCCGTTCAAGGATTATATCTGCGACACGACCGATTATCTCACTGAAGCGGTCAAAGAGGGCAAATCAATCATGTTTGAGGCTCAGCTCGGCGCACTCAGAGACATTGACTTCGGCATTTATCCCTACACCTCATCATCATCGACTATCGCCGCCTACGCACCCATCGGAGCAGGCATTCCCGGCTGTACGCTTGATGAAACAATCGGCATAATGAAAGCTTATTCAAGCTGTGTCGGCGAAGGCCCGTTCACCTGCGAGCTATTCGGCGAGGAAGCGGATATTCTGCGTGAAGCGGGCGGCGAATACGGCGCAGCAACGGGCAGACCGAGAAGAGTCGGCGGCTTTGATGTTCCCGCTTCAAAATACGGCGTTCTGCTTCAGGGCGCAACCTGCCTTGCTCTGACAAAGATGGATGTCCTCTCCTGCTACGATAAGATTCCCGTCTGCGTTGCATATGAGGTTGACGGCGTTCAGACCGAGAAATTCCCCGTCGGCGCACCGCTCAACAGAGCAAAGCCCGTTTATGAATATGTTGACGGCTGGAAATGCGACATTTCGGGCTGCCGCAGCTTTGACGAGCTTCCCGAAAACGCAAAGAAATATATTGATTATATTCAAGATAAGGTTGACTGCCCGATTAAATATGTTTCGGTCGGCGCAGAGCGTGACCAATATTTTGAGATGTGAGGTTTGCAATGAAATTCACTAAAATGCACGGCATCGGCAACGATTATATTTATTTCAACTGCTTTGAAACCGAAATTGAGAACCCGAATGAGCTTTCAAAAAGGCTTTCCGACCGCCATTTCAGCATCGGCGGCGACGGAATCGTGCTTATCATGCCTTCGGAAAAATGCGATTTCAGAATGAGAATGTTCAACGCTGACGGCAGCGAGGGCAAAATGTGCGGCAACGCAACCCGCTGTATCGGCAAATATGTTTATGAAAAAGGCATGACGGACAAAACTCACTTCACTCTTGAAACCCTCGGCGGAATCAAAACCCTTGACCTGACGGTTAAAGACGGCGTTGTTGAGGAAGTTTCCGTTGACATGGGCAAGGCGATTTTTGAGGCAAAGGAAATTCCCGTTATTTTTGATAAAAACGAGGTTGTAAGCGAGCCTTTGACCGTTGACGGCAGGGAATGGAAAATCACCTGCGTTTCAATGGGCAACCCCCATTGCGTTATATTCACCGACGGAATAAAGGACATGCCTCTTGAAAAAATCGGCCCGAAATTTGAAAATCATCCGATGTTCCCCGAAAGAATCAACACCGAATTTGTTGAATATGTTGACGAAACCCACCTTAAAATGAGAGTTTGGGAGAGGGGCAGCGGAGAAACGCTTGCCTGCGGCACGGGAGCTTGCGCTACCGTTTCGGCGGCGGTCAAAAACGGAAAATGCCCTGCCGATAAATTCATTTCGGTTGAGCTTATCGGCGGCACGCTGTCGGTTAAGTATCAATCCGACGGCACGGTTATAATGAAAGGTCCTGCGGCTTTTGCATTTGAAGGAGAGGTTGAATAACAATGGCACATATCAATTCAAATTATCTTAATATCAAAGAAAGCTATCTCTTTTCGGAGGTTGCCGCAAGAGCCAATAAATTCAAGGCGGAGAACCCCGATAAGGATGTTATCAAGGTCAGCATCGGTGATGTTACCCGCCCCCTCTGCCCTGCCGTTATTGACGCTCTCCACAGCGCAGTTGACGACATGAGCAAGGCTGAAACCTTCAAGGGCTACGGCCCCGAGCAGGGCTACGGCTTTCTCAAAAAGTCGCTGAAAGATTACTATGCCGAAAAGGGCGTTGAGCTTGAAGAAGATGAAATTTTCGTCTCAGACGGCGCAAAGAGCGACCTCGGAAATATTCTTGATATTTTCTCAAAAGATAATAAGGTTCTTGTGCCCGACCCCGTTTATCCAGTTTATGTTGACACAAACACCATGGACGGCAGAGAGATAATTTATCTTCAGGCTAACAGCGAAAACAATTTTCTCCCGATGCCCGACGACAGCGTTGACGCAGATTTAATTTATATCTGCTCCCCCAACAACCCCACGGGTGCTGCATATAACAGAGAACAGCTCAAAGTCTGGGTTGACTACGCCAACAAAAAGAATGCAGTTATCCTCTTTGACGCCGCTTATGAGTTTTTCATCACGGATAAAGACCTGCCCGCAAGCATATATGAAATCGAGGGTGCAAAGACCTGCGCCATTGAATTCTGCTCATTCTCAAAAACTGCAGGCTTCACGGGCACACGCTGCGGATATACCGTTGTTCCCATGGCTCTTGAAAGAGACGGCCACAAGCTCAACAAATTCTGGCTTCGCCGTCAGACCACGAAGTTCAACGGCGTGAGCTATATTGTTCAGAAAGCGGCGGCGGCTGTATTCACCCCCGAGGGCAAGAAGCAGATAAAAGAAAATGTTGACTATTACCGTGAAAACGCCAAGACCATAACCGACACTCTCGACAAACTCGGAATATGGTACTGCGGCGGCAAAAACTCCCCTTATATCTGGCTCAAATGCCCGAACGGCATGGGTTCTTGGGAATTCTTTGACGAGCTTCTGACAAAGGCAAACGTTGTCGGCACTCCGGGCGAGGGCTTCGGCGAATGCGGCAAGGGCTATTTCAGGCTCACTTCATTCTCGACCCACGAGAACACCAAGGAAGCCATGAGAAGATTCGAGGAACTGCTCAGCAAATAAGCGGAGGTTATTATGGAATATAAGAAATTCGGGAACACCTTTGCCGTCAGAATCAACAGAGGCGAAGAAGTAATCA
>CAYXVM010000115.1:0-6616 GCA_964468465.1 uncultured Clostridium sp. | reverse complement strand
GTCTGCGCCTGCCGCAACTGCCGCAAGGGCAAGGGGTCTGACCATTCTTGCCATTCCTGCCGCATGGCTGGGGTCTGCGATGATGGGCAGATGTGTTTTTTCTTTAAGCAGGGCAATGGCTGAAATATCCATTGTGTTTCTGGTGTAATGCTCAAAGGTTCTGATTCCTCTTTCGCAGAGCATGACCTTATTGTTGCCGCCCGCCATGATGTATTCTGCGCTCATGAGCAGTTCTTCCATTGTTGCGGCAAGACCTCTCTTGAGAAGAATGGGCTTGTCGGTTTTGCCGAGCTCTTTAAGAAGCTCGAAGTTCTGCATGTTTCTTGCGCCGACCTGAATAACATCAACATTTTCAAACAGAGGAAGATGAGAAAGATCCATGATTTCGGTAACGATGGGCATTCCCGTCTGCTTCTTTGCGGTTTCAAGGAGCTTCAAGCCCTCGTCTCTCATGCCCTGGAAAGCATAGGGTGAGGTTCTCGGCTTGAATGCGCCGCCTCTGAGTAAGTTTGCGCCTGCCGCTCTTACATCGTTTGCAATGCTGCAAATCTGTTCGGGCGATTCAACCGAGCATGGGCCTGCAATGAACTGGAAGTTGCCGCCGCCGATTTTATATCCGCAGACATCGATTACCGTGTCGTCGGGATGAAATTTTCTGTTTGCATTCTTGTAGGGTTCGCTGATTCTCGCAACATTGCTGACTATGTTAAGGCCGCTGATGAGATCCATGTCAACATGGCTGGTGTCGCCGACAAGGCCGAGAATCGTGTCATATTCTCCGTCGCTGCGGTGAATGCTGAGACCGAGGCTTTCAAGCCACTCAACGAGATTTTGAATTTGAGCTTCGTCTGTTCCTTTTTTTACCGATACAATCATTTTTTATTACCTCCGGGCAAATTATTTTTCATTTCGTGTTTTTATGCAAAAAGCCCCGCAGTGTAAATTTCACTGCGGGGTTACGATAAACCACTTTTCGTCTTTTCAGCAAAACTTACTAAACCCTATCAAATTACTTGATAAAGTAAAAGTAAAAGTATGCAGCTGAAAAAACATTGTTATGCATTTCAAAAAACCTCAAAATCAAATTTGTTGCATATAGAATAGCACTATCAAAACCGTTTGTCAATAGTTTTTTTAAAAAACTTTAGCGATTTAAAGCTTTTATCTGTGAAACAGCCGTGCAGAGCCATTATCAGCATATCAAAATTCATCGCAGAGGGTTGACAAATCCGCCCGTTGCGAATATAATAAGGGTGTGGCAATACCGTATAGACGGTTACGCCCTCAAAAGCTTTAGTTAAGAATTAACCGCCGTCTTTGCAGGGACAGGGCGGTTATTTCTTTTTTATTGCGATAATGTATCCCGTAGCAAGTATTATGATAATAGCAAGCATTGCAAGATATTCCATATGCAACACCCCCATTACTGAGGGCAAGATTGTAACCGCCTACCGTTCAGGTAATGCCACGCTGAAAGAATACCATATTACGGCACATTTTGTCAATATTTATTCTTTTATGTGCAAACGGAATAAAAAACCATGATTTGATGCAAAAATCTTGCCTGTGAAATTATCGGTTTATGACCTCAATCTGACAGCTTTCCATTGCTTTCAGCGCCCTTTCGTGGCTCTCGGGAGTGACTCCTGCGCAGCACGAGGCGTCAACAATTATCGGAGTTTCGGGCAGGAACGCTTTGATTATCATTGCGTTTGAGATAACGCAGATGTCGGTGCAAAGTCCGACAAGGGTGACACTTTCAATCGATTGCTCATAAGTATCATAGGCTTTCAGAAGCTGACCGAGAGCAATACTGCCGAAGGTTTCTTTATCAATCGGCTGTTCTTTTCTCAGCCCGTCAAGCTCTGCTGAAATCTGCCAACCGTGAGTATCTTTTATGCAATGCTCAACGGGGAGCTTGCTACCCTCCCGGGTTTTGAGATAATCATTTCCGTGAGTGTCTCTTGTGAAAAGCACTCTGCCGTCAAAGCCTTTTATTTTTTCTTTGACCGCAGGAACTATCGCCTGAGCTTCCTTTGTGCCGAGAGCGCCGTCGATAAAATCGTTCTGCATGTCAACAACAACAAGAATTTTCATTGTGCATACCCCTTTTCGTTTATACATCCTTTTTAATAGAACAAATCCGGGTCATCTTTATATGGATTATCAAGCTTTTTTGCGTCATAATACGCCTGCGGAAATTTCGGGCTCGGATTGGTCTGAGCAAGTGAAACATTGACTTCGGGATTCTCTCCCTCACGCAAGAGCCTGCCGACAACAACAAGCCTTGCATCCTCAAAATCATAACAGCATGTGGAGAGGGTCAGAATTTTATCGTTTTCGTTGATGTCAACGCCCGTTGAATAGAGCTTTCTTTTATCTATTTCATTAATATAATTCCTGAATCTTTCGTTGCCCGCCTCGGTGAAAACATAGTTGAAAATGTGACCGTTATCGTCTGATTTTTTGCTGTTGGAGATAAAAACGGCATAAACCTTGAAAGTGTAGTCGCCGTAGAGCGTGCTCATTCCGATGAGCGGCGCTTTTTTGAAGCCGTCAACGGTTTTATACTGTTCCAGCGTGCCGAAAATCTTATCGTCATGGCGCATGTTATGGCCGTAAATTATCGTGTTGCGGTCAAGCTCTCTCAACGAATTTTTGAAGTCGAAGAACGGAACGCCGTAAGAAGTCTTTTTGCCGTAGATATCCCGCTTTAAATAAGTGTCATTATCCGTGCCTTTAACTACGGAATAGTTAATATTCAATTCGGGAATTGAAATCCAGCCCGCAAAATCACTGTTGATTGCATAAAGCTCCGCAAATGACGGATTCATGCCGTCGGGGAAAGCAATATCGGGGTGCTTTTCTTTGATATCTTCCCACGGGTTTTCCTGCCGGGAGTCGGTCTGACCGACAAGCGAGGCAAGGTCGGACGCCTGCTTTTGCTCCTTGAACGGCTCTATAACATAGTAATTAATTAATATCATTACGCTCACCGCAAGGCAAGCCGAAGCGAGAGCGAGCACTGATCTGCGGACTATTTCGGACGCAGGCAGTTTCTTTTTTTCATCGTCAGGCGTTTTGCCCGTTAAATCGGCGAAGAATTCACCTGCGTTGCCGTATCTTTGGTCGGGGCTGAGAGCCATGGCTTTTTCAATGATTCTTTTTTCTTTTTCGCCGATTGACTGAGGATATCTGAGCGTTCTGCCCCTCTCCCTTTCGGCGGCTGACGGCGGAATAAAGCCCGTTGCGGCTTCATAGAGCATTGCACCTATGGCATATACATCGGTGAACGAGCCGCAGCTTTTTGCTCCGAGCTTTTTCTCGGGAGCATCAAAGGGAGAATTGAAGCTTTGCGGCGGATATGAATATCCCGTGACTGATTTTATTTTTCCGTCCTCGGTGATAATTGAATAAGGGCTGAGACAGCCGTGCCATTTGCCGACCTTTTCAAGCTTCACGGCGCAATCGATAACGGGCATAAGGAGCGAAACCGCCTTTGAAAACGGCATGGTTCTGCCGTTGCCGATAACCGACGAGAGCGGCGTTCCGCTTTCTGCGGCGGAGACATAACAAAATGTTGAATTTTCCGCAAAGCAGTCAGTAAATTCAAGCACGCTGTTCTCCGAAGCGGCGCAAAGCTTTGTGAAATGAGAATAGAAAGCCGATATCTCCCTGTCACCTATCATACTGCATTTTTCATTATAATACTTTATAATTAGCTCCTCGGGGAGACGGTACATCAGCTTTTCGGGCAGATATTCGCAGAGCCTTACCCTGCGTCGGGTCTGACAGTCAAAGGCGTGATAGCAGAGAAAAGAGCCCGTTTTTGAATAAGCTCCGCCAACAATGTAGCGCTTGTTGAGCCTCGTGCCGAGCGGCAGGCAATATTTGAATTTATTCGCTTCCGAGCCGTCGAAGCCGCAGGACGGGCAAACCTCGGCGGTGTCGGGGCATTCGTTAAGACAAAATATACAGCGCTTCATCGCTTCTCCTTTCAGCACTCCATAATGTGGAGCAGGCGTATTTCGGGGTTCTTGATTTTATTCTGTATTTCATATGCGTGGGGCTCGAGAAAATCCGAATTGATATCCGAAAGCCCCGTTTTGCGGAAGTATTCCGCTGTTTCGGAACATATTTCTTCAATCGTTTGCTGTTTATCTTTTATTGATTCGGGGGAAAAATCCGAGGTCAGAATTTGCGTCAGCTTTTCGGAAAAATCCGAAAACAGCTTCAGATTTTTCATTCCACGAAGCGCCCATTTATAGAACGGAGCATATGAGCCGTTGAGCAGATAGATGAGCGACGCCGTGTTGCGGACAAATTCCGCCGCCGCAAGCGCCGCCGCTCCGTATTCGCCGTGAGCAACGCATCGGGGGAAATTATACTGACCGCTCTGAGCCATAAATATTGCCCTTGCCGCAAGCTTTTTGAGGCGGATATCCTCGGGCATTCCGTTTTTGATTGTATCTCTGATTGCGCTGAATTCGCCGAGCGGGTCGGTAAAAACGGTGCCGTTGACTGCGGCGGCAAGAGAGCTTTCGGGGATTCTCAGCCACTCCTCAGGGCTTTCGGGCGCACCCCGTCTGCCCGTCAGCGGCAAATAAAAATCGCCGATGGTTTTAACTCCGTAGCGGGCTGTGCCGTAATAATTGCTCTCCCCTTTTTCAAAGCCGAGAAAGCTTTTCGGCAGTCTTGCATAAGCCTTTTCAAGGCGAAAGCCGAACGAGCGGTAGTCCTCGTCAGTCACCCAAAGGCAGAAGCCTGCGCCGAAATCGTGGTCTCTTGAAACCGTATCGTCAAAGCCGAAGCAATCCGAGCCGGGGCCTGCAAGCCCTGCGGCGATTCTGTTTTCAACATCGGCAAAATCGTTTTTCAGCATCGGCAGACCGAACTGTTCAAAATATTTTCTGCTCAGCTCAAGCCCCTGCATAAACCTTGTCCGCCCTTTCGTTCAATTCCTTTTCGGCAAAGAAAAAGCCGAGATATCCGAAGCCCGACGCACATTTGCGGCAGGTGAACGCATATTTATCATATCCGTAATATTCAGGATTCTGAAGAATCTCAAGCGCCTTATCCATGAGCGGATTTATTCTTTCATCCTCACTGTTCATTTCGTGAAGCAGAACGGCAAGGTTGACATATGAAACCGCCGTTTCAAGCTCACTGCCTTTCAGGCTTTCGGTTATTTCTATCGCCTGCCTGAAGCAGTTTTCGGCTTCGTCATATTCCTTGAGGTCCTGAAGTGCAAGAGCCATGTTGTTGAAAAGCCCCGCAACGAGCGGATGCCTGCGGTCAAGCCTCATTCTGAAAATATCCGATGCTCTGTGATAAAATTGAATTGCTTCTCCGCTCTTTCCGAACGCTTTCATCGTGGTTGCCCCGTTGAGATAGATTGTTCCCGCAGAAAGCTCTCTGCCGATTCCGAGACGGTCGATAAGCCCGAATGCGGCTTCAACCGCTTCAAGCCCTTTTTCAGCTTCTTTCGTCTGCCTGTAATAGCCTATCATCTCGTTGAGAACGGTCAGCTCGCCGTTTTTGTCTCCGACGGCACGGGCATTCTCCATCGCTTCATTAAGACACTCGCCTGCGCCTTTCAAATCTTCTCTTGAAAAGCAGGAATCAAGCTTTTTTATAAATTCGGTTACAGAAAATTCAGCCATGGTTACCTTTCCGCATTGCAAAAGCAATGCAACTGTGGTATAGTAAGTAATATCAATAATTTTTGGGTGATAAAATGGAAAACGGATTTTTCGCAATGATATCAAGAATGAAATATATCAACCGCTGGGCTCTCATGCGTAACGAGCACTCCGAGAACCTGTGCGAACACAGCTTTGAGGTTGCGGTTATCGCTCATGCGCTCGCAGTTATCGGTAACAAGCGCTTCGGCAAAGCCCTGAGCGGAGAGAGAGCTGCTCTTTTCGGGCTTTATCACGATGCGCCCGAAACTCTCACGGGTGACATGCCGACCCCCGTTAAGTATTACAGCGATGAAGTCCGCCTTGCCTACAAGACGGTTGAGGACAGCGCATGCAAAAGCCTTGTTTCAATGCTTCCCGAGGATTTCAGAGACG
The DNA here is from genome assembly GCA_964468465.1 of uncultured Clostridium sp. Lineage (GTDB taxonomy): Bacteria > Bacillota > Clostridia > Oscillospirales > Acutalibacteraceae > CAG-177. The sequence continues at coordinate 539 of CAYXVM010000115.1, read as the reverse complement.
AATACGAGCCGATGTTCATTCCGAAAGACGGCGATTCGGAGCTTTGGAAGTTTGTTAAAGCCGCCGACAAAATCAGCGCTCTGATAAAATGCCTTGAGGAGCAGAAAGCGGGCAACAGTGAATTTGTCAATGCGGGCGAAGTGACAAAAAAATCAATCGCCGATTTGAAAATACCCGAAGCCGATGTTTTCGTTGAAGAATTTCTGCCCGCCTACGGCCTGACCCTTGACGAGTTGAGAAAATAATCAAAGACCGAGCAGTTTTCGTGCGTTTTCGCCGAGAACCGATTTTTCTTCTTCATCGCTCAGACCCATGCAATGAACAAGCCCGATTTCGTTGGCGGGAGTCGACCACGGGCAGTCGCTGCCTAGCAGGATTTTATCCGCTCCGTGTTCTTTTATTATTCTTGCGGCGATTCCTGGATTCAAAGTGCCGCAACAAATAGCGGTGTCAAGATAAACATTTTTGCCGCAGAGAAATTCTTCCGTCTCTCTCCATGCAAGCATTCCGCCGAAATGGGCGGCAACAACGGGCGCACC
>CAYXVM010000114.1:0-6620 GCA_964468465.1 uncultured Clostridium sp. | reverse complement strand
GGCGTGGTCAGTCGCTATCATGTCAATTGTTCCGTCGCAGATTCCCTCAATCAGAGCTTCTCTGTCACTCTCGTCACGGAGCGGAGGATTCATTTTGAATCTGCCGTCCTCCTGCAAATCCTTATCGCTGAGCAGAAGATAGTGCGGGGCTGTTTCGCAGGTGACATCAACGCCCGCCGCCTTTGCTTTTCTGATAAGCTCAACGCTCTCTTTGGTTGAAATGTGGCAGACATGATAGGCACAGCCCGTCTGAGCGGCAAGCTTCAGATCACGCTCAATCGGTTTCCACTCGCTTTCGGAGCAAATCCCTCTGTGGCCGTGCGCCGCCGCATATTTGCCGAGATGAATATATCCGCCGTTCAGGAGCGAATTATCCTCGCAATGGGCAACGATCATCTTGCCGAGCGACTTTGCTTTGAGCATGGCATTTTTCATCATTTCCTCGCTCTGAACTCCCCTGCCGTCATCCGAAAAAGCGCAGACGAACGGCGCCATGGCCTCCATGTCGGAAAGCTCGCCGCCCTGCTCGCCCTTTGTTATCGAGCCGTAGGGCAACACATTGATTGCCGCATCTTTCTTTATTATTTCAAGCTGAGCTTCAAGATTTTGAAGCGTATCGGGAACGGGCTTCAGGTTCGGCATTGAGCAAACTGCCGTGTAGCCGCCTCTTGCGGCGGCAAGCGAGCCGGATTTTACCGTTTCTTTATATGAAAAACCCGGCTCTCTGAGATGAACATGCACATCAATAAAGCCGGGAAAAACAACACAATTATTAAATTGAAAAACAGCGTCCGAAGCGCCGCCGATAACGCCGCCCGAAACAACCAAATCGGCAGGAGCGCCCTGCCCGAATATATAACAGCCTTTAACAGTAAAGCTCATGGTCAAATCCTCTCTATCGTTACTTGTTTTAGTATACCATATTCGGGGCAAAAGTCAATAAAAAAAGCGAATGCCGGGCAAATTTTTCTGCCCGGCATATATTTTTACTTTGAAACGGAGGCACGGCGTTCATCAATCTCTGCCTTGATTTTTTGGTATTTTTCTCCGTAAAGCCAATATTTCTTTCTGTAAATAATCAATCCCAAAATGCAGAGCGGAATGGGAATCAGGAACATAAACACCCTGAGAATAAGAAGTGCGTCGCCGTTTATCATTGCTGTTGCGTCAACAATATTTCCGCTTGAATCAACAAACTGCTGAACGGTTTTTTCGAGCACGGGGTCAAAATACTCTCTGATATTTGGCAGACCCGCAGCGGAAATGCCGAGCCCGAGAATAAGCATGGAAATTGCCCCCGCAAACTTTGAAAGAAGCGTCTGCACGCTGAAAATAACGCTGTCTCCCCTTATACCCGTTTTCCACTCGCCGTAATCGACAACATCGGCTATCATAACGGTTGAACCTATTTGATTCATTCCGTTGGCAAGCATCATGCACGAACCCGAAAGAGCAACAAGCACCGAATTGATAAGATGATATTCTTTTCCGGGCTTTAAGACAAAGAAAATAAAAAACAGCATAATAAGGCTGAAAATCTGAAGGATATATGCTACCCCGTAAATTTTTTCACGGGGAATTTTCTTTGTTATCCAGCTGTAAAAAAACATCGCAATTCCTTGACCCGTGCAGGCAATAATCCAGAACAGAGTGTAGCTGTAAGTGCTGTTCAGATAATTTGCGCCGTTTTCATAGCAAAATACATATAAATACAAAATCTGACTTATCGCAATTGTGCTGCCCGTCTGATATAAGACATAAGAAAGGGAATAAGCCCTGAGCTGATCGTTGGTTTTAAAAAGATCCGTGATTGTTTTAAAACCGATTCGGCTGTGCGGAATCTCATATTTTTCTCGGTTTCCGATAACGGTAAAGCTGACGAAAGCAACAAGCATTGCAGAAGCAACCATTCCGAGAATAAGATAAGCCTTCTCCATACCCTTTGAAGCGAATATCGGCAGAATGACCGAGGTTCCGATTGAATTCATCGTGAATCCGCCGAATCCGCCGATAAGTCTGACGAAAGAGCTTGCTCTGTTGCGCTCGTCCGTGGTGTTTGCGATAGTCGGAAGCATTGACCAGAACGGAACATCGAGCACCGTGAAACTCATACCCCAAAGGACATACATTGTTATGTAATAAACATATCTGATCCCTTCGCTCGGAGCGCTGATAGGATAAAACAGCAAAACAAGCGTCACCGCATTTGCAATCGCTCCGCCGAGAATCCACGGGCGGTATCTGCCGAAACGGCTCTTTTTGCAGTTGTTGACGAGGGTTGCAAGCATCGGGTCATTAATGGCATCCCAGAGCTTTGCAAGCACAAAAGCAACTGTCATATAGAGCGGATTCAGGTGCATATAGATGCACAGATAAACAAGCAAAAACGAATTAACGCAGCTATTGCCGACCTCCCCGCCGAGAGATCCGAGAGAATATGACGCTATTTCCAAAACGGTCAGCTTATTTTTGTCACCATGTTTTTTCTTCACAGGCGCAATTCCTCCTTGAAATTCAATATTTTTATTGTAATATAATATAAAGATTATGTCAAACACAAAAAGCCTTTTATAAATAATAAATTACCGATTTGTTCATAAAAAATTAAAAATAATCCCTTGACAACGGCATTTTTAAACTATATAATAATGATAACGATTATCATTAAAGCTAAGGAGGTTTCGGAAATGGTAAGACACAGCCGCCGGAGAGACGCTGTCTATGCAAATCTCTGCCAACGCTGCGATCATCCCACCGCTGAGGATATTTTCCTTTCAATCAAAAGCGAATATCCCTCAATCAGTCTTGCAACGGTTTACCGCAACCTTTCTCAGCTTGAAACCGACGGAAAAATAATCCGCATCGGCTCGGGCGGCACGGCACGGTATGACGGCAACATTTCGCCTCATTATCACCTTGTCTGCCTTTCATGCGGAGGCGTTTTTGATATTTCCGTGAATGATGACGGACTTTGCGAAAAAGCCGCCGTGAGTTTTGACGGAAAAATCGTTTCCCACACGGTTATTTTTAAAGGCTATTGTTCCGCTTGCTCAAAGCAGGTCGGATAAAGCATAAATAAGGCAAATATAAAAAATATATATCAATGGAGGAATTTACCATGAAAAAGTTTGTTTGCACAGTTTGCGGTTATGTTTACGAGGGCGAAGCAGCTCCCGAAAAGTGCCCCCAGTGCGGCGTTCCCGCTTCAAAGTTCGTTGAGCAGAAGGCTGACGAAATGTCTTGGGCTGCCGAGCATGTTGTCGGCGTTGCCAAGGGCGTAAGCGAAGAAATCATTGAAGGTCTCAGAGCTAACTTCAACGGCGAGTGCTCAGAGGTCGGCATGTATCTTGCAATGGCAAGAGTTGCTCACAGAGAGGGCTACCCCGAGATCGGTCTCTATTGGGAAAAGGCTGCTTACGAAGAGGCAGAGCATGCCGCTAAGTTTGCAGAGCTTCTCGGCGAAGTTGTTACCGACAGCACAAAGAAGAATCTTGAGATGAGAGTTGAAGCCGAGAACGGCGCAACAGCAGGCAAAACCGCTCTTGCAAAGATGGCTAAGGAGCAGGGTCTTGACGCTATCCATGACACCGTTCACGAGATGGCAAGAGACGAAGCAAGACACGGCAAGGCATTTGCGGGTCTTCTCAAGAGATATTTCTAATTCAGAAATTAATAACACAAACAGAAAAACGGGCAGTCGCTCATCGGTTAAACGAAGAGTGACTGCCTGTTTATTTATATCTGCTTGATTTATTATTTCTCTGCTCCTGCCGAAGCTCTGCGCTTCTGAAGCTCTTCCGATATCATCTTTTTCTTTTCGCCGTAAAGGTCATACTTAAACATGGGAATTGCCGAAAGAAGAGCAAGTATACCGGGCATTGCCGTGTATGCAAAGAAAATCATATTCTTTGTATCCGTTGAGAATATAACCTCTGCCGCTCCGCCCGCAGCGCTGATTGCGTCGTTATAACCCGATTTGCCGACAAAGATAAGTCCAAGTGCCGTACCGAGAGCAAGGCAAACCTTGATTGTCAGCGAAAGAAGCGCATAAACGGGTCCTTCCTTTCTCTTGCCCGTTTCGTATTCATAGTAGTCAACGCAGTCGGCAACCATAATCATGGGCATAAGCGTAACTGCGCTGAACTGAAGGCCGATGAGGAAGAGGAAAATATACATGACAATCTGCGGCGCAGAAGTGTATGCATAAACAAGATAAGCAACAACCGAAATCACAAAGCCGTAAATTGAAAGAGCAAGGTATGTAACCTTTTCGCCGAGTTTTTTGATAAGAACGGGAGTGATTGCCATTGAAATCATCGAACCGACGGCGGTTGTGATGCCAAGGATAAGAACGAGATTCTGGCTTCCGATAAGGGCGTAAGCCGCCTGAACCTGAATACCCATTGCCATCTGACGGCCAAAGCCGAGAAAATATGAAACAATGACAAGAATCAGAGGCTTATTGCCCTTGATTGCGTCAAGCATATCCTTCGCCGTGTTTTTTTCTCCTGCAGTATATGGAACTCTTTCTTTGCTCCACAAAACAATAAGAGCCATGAGAACACAGCCAAAAATTGCCGTCAGAATACCCGTGCCGAGATATTCGCCCGCTATCATGGGTGAATCCGTTTCGCCGCTTTTGACGATAACCTTTGAGCCGCCGGGAACAAGAAGGCAGATTATCGGAACGATGACACAGCAAGCGGAGAAACCAATCTGCTTTGCCGTGTTGGCGATTGATACCACATTGGTTCTCTCCTCCGGGTTCGGAGTCAGCACAGCCGCAATTCCCTGGGTCGGAACATCCGCAAATGTCATGCCGAGGCACCAGATAAGCGATGTGATGAAGATATATATGTATGTGTAATTGTAAGCAACGGGCTTTGCCACGCCGTCAACCGTTTCCGTGTGATGAAGAAAACCGAAGTCAACAAAAATCAAAGCCGAGAAAACGAGGAGAATGGGGATTGAAATAAGAATGAAGGGCTTGAATTTGCCGAGCTTACCGTTTGTGCTTTCAATTCTGTTGCCTATGATGGGGTCAAAGATTGCGGACACAATCTTCGCCACAAGAATAATGACGCCGACTGCCGCTATGTCTGCGCCAAGAATTGAACCGTAAAACTCTGCCTGATAAGAGTTCAGCAGACCTACGATTGCCTGAAACCCGAAAAGGCCCAATGAATAGGCGAGGATTTCCTTGATATTCATGTATTTTTTCATACGCTTTCCTCCCTTTGAATGCTTTCAACCCGTATTCGACAGAATAACCGTAGAAAATCCGGCTTTTTTATCGGAATTCTGTTGCACGGATATCTGATTTTCTAATTTTATCACACATAAATATGTTTATCAACAATAAAATGGATAATCTTCGGAAAAAGCTTCAAAATAAACAGGGTGAAAGGGTTGTATTATTGCGCTGTCTATGATATAATCATCATGATATACGGATGCAGTTTAGTTTCAAAAACGGTTTTATTCCGTGCATCCGACAGTCAAATTATCTTATTTTTCAAGGAGTGTTTCAAAATGACTAAGTATGTTTGCCCCTGCGGCTATGTTTATGATCCCGAAATCGGCGATCCCGATAACGGCATCGCTCCCGGCACACCCTGGGAAGAAGTTCCCGAGGATTTTGTATGCCCCGTTTGCGGTCTCGGCAAGGATATGTTTGAGGCTGAATAATTAATGACTTAAAAAGCCCGACAGCAAACGAAACCTTAAAATTTCGCCGCTGTCGGGCTTTTTTAATTTCTTTAAAGGAGTGATACCGTGGCAAAATTTGAAGCGAGGCTTTCGGGCAGCTTTGACGATATGCTCAGAATCATTGATGATGCTGTTATGAACGGCAGTTCAACCGCAAGCCTTGAGGATTCAAGCGATTTCTGCGTCGGCGGTTCAAGATGCGCCGTCAGAGTCTACGAAAGATTCAGCTACACGGGCAGTAACCGTGTAAGTCTCAGCGTTACTCTTTTTCAGGCTGACGGATTCCTTTTTGTTTCGGCAATCGCTTCGGGTGGAAGCCAGGCGGTTCTGTTCAAGATTAACACCTTCGGCGAAGAAGCGTTTCTCAACACGCTTTCAGCAGAGCTGAAAAGATATATTATCTGACACACAAACTAAAAAAGCAAACAGATTACGGATTGATTTCACCCGTAATCTGTTTTTATTTTTAATATCTTCTAACTTTCATAAGCCTTGCGGAATTGATAACGCAAATTATCATTGTTCCGACATCGGCGAAAATTGCCGACCACATCGGCGCAATCCCCGCAATTCCAAGGGCGATAACGACGAATTTAACAACTATCGCAAAAGCAATGTTGGATTTCAGAATTGTCATTGTCCGCTTGCTTTGATAAATCGTATCGGAAAGCCTTGAAAGGTCGGAATTAGTGAGAATAACATCTGCCGCTTCGCCCGCCGCCTGAGTTCCGAGACCCATTGCAACGCCGACATCCGAGGCGGCAAGAACGGGGGCGTCGTTGATTCCGTCGCCGACATAGATAACGCCCTTTGAGCCCTGCTTTATTTTTTCAAATTCCGAAAGCTTTTCATCGGGCAAAAGACCGCTTTTATATTCGTCAACGCCGCATTGCCCGCAGACCTTTTTCGCC
>CAYXVM010000113.1:0-6631 GCA_964468465.1 uncultured Clostridium sp. | reverse complement strand
GTTTTTTATTTTTTAAAAATATTTTTTTAAATAGGAAAGGTTTTTTCCTGTTTAGCTTTTAGAATACTCCTTGCTTCAAGGAGAGGAGGTGCAGAAGTGTCGAGTGCTCTTGAGCGAAGAGAAGTTATTCTTGAAATTCTAAGTTATCGTCGTTTTGAAACTATGAATAACCTTGCTTGTGAACTAAATGTCTCAAGAAGAACCATTCAAAACGACATAGTTGAACTCAGCAGTTTTGCACCACTATATACCGTAAGAGGACGATACGGCGGAGGCGTTCACTTGACACAAGTTTTTTACTGGTATCGTCGTTGCCTTTCTAATGAACAAAAAAAAGCATTGACAGATGTAATAAATGGTTGCTCACCTGATTGTGAAGTTTTACAGAGCATTATAGATGTTTTTTCAAAAAAGTAGCTTATTGGAACATCTGATTCTCCTCTATTGAACATGAAAGAAAACCTCTTTCATCTCAATCATAAGGAGAAATGATTAATAAAAATTTGATCCTTGAAAATTGAACAGCTTCACGGCAACAATCTTTCTGAAATAGCCGTCTGAGTGATACGCCAGGATCCGATTCGGCGAGCGAGAAATATCATGACAGATAAATCGGTTGCAACCGATTGAGCGATGACAGCAGAGAGTGGCTACTCCCCATTGTGAAAGGTTTTATACCGAGTAGAGTGAGAGGCTTCGTAAGTGAATCGGAGGGTTAATGAACGAGTGCAGATTTGCAACCTGCAGCCGAACAATGAAGCACAAAAGCAAATGCAAAAGTAGAACAATGTGTATAAGTTCTACACATATTGTTGTATTTTTGGAGTTGAAAGATTATTTCCAGAAGAATAAGAAAAGATATTTTTACGGAGGTGACTCGATGAAAAGCCATAGAGAAGTAAACAAAACACAAGAATACTATTTTGAAGAAAGGTGCTATGTTGTAAACCGTTCTTTCGGAAAAGACAAAACGATAAATGATTTAATAAAGGATTTAATTACCAACAGGAATGTTCAGGCTGAACCTTGCAAGTAAGATTTCTACTATGATATAATGCAATCAAGTTATATTGTTTGTTTGTCATAGAGTTCCTTGAAGGAGGTTTGATAAATGGGAACTCCTTTTATAGCCGCTGCTTATTACAGATTATCTGTAGAAGACTCAAAAAGCAGTGGGAGCGCTTCAGATGAATCAGAAAGCATAATAAACCAGCGTAATTTAGTCCGTGACTATTGCCGGAAAAATCAGATTACTTTGGTTGAAGAATTTGTTGATGACGGTTATAGTGGTTCAAACTTTAATCGTCCCGGTTTTCAAAAGTTGCTTGCCTTGATAGGCAAAGGAAAAATAAATATGGTTATCACCAAAGACTTATCAAGATTAGGCAGAGATATGATAGACTCAGGTTATTATGCTGAAAAGTTTTTTCCTGAGAATGGAATTAGATATATTGCAATCGGAGATGATTTTGACTCAGAAAAAGACAATATGATGACTCCGTTCAAAATGGCAATGAATGATGTATACTTGAGAGAAACTTCCAAAAAGATTAAACAGGTAATGAACAGCAAACGTGAGCGAGGCGAATACTGTGCCTGTCCCCCATTCGGATACATGAAAGACAGTAGCAATAAATCATTGCTCGTTCCGGATCCGGCAACTGCTCCGATTGTTCAACGAATATTTGAAATGGCATCAAACGGCGTTTCATGCCACGGTATATCAAAAATACTAACAGAGGAAAAAGTGATAACACCTTTGAAGTATCGTGTATATCACCGTGATGATTTTGGTGAAAAAGGCGCAGCTCGTGCAACAGATGAATGGAATCATACAACGGTCAAGAGGATTCTTAAAAACAAAGTGTATCTGGGTCATACTATTTTAGGTAAGAGTAAACGAGTAAGCATCAAATCAAAAATGAAAATTTCTTTACCCGAAGAAGAATGGGCAATAACGATGAATACTCATGAGCCTCTTGTTTCGGAAGAACAGTTTAATAATGCCGAACGTTTTATGAGCAGAAACACAAAAAGCTGGAATGACAATCCCCGTTTCAGATACAATATCTTCAACGGTATCATTTTTTGTGAAAACTGTGGTGCGGCAATGTGTTCAGCCGGTTCGGTATATAAAGGAGAACGAGAAAAATACTGGTATTTAACTTGCAATAATATTTCTCACGAAAATCCTTTGAAGAAGTGTTCTCACGGTGCAAGAATAAAATACACTGATTTGCTTGAAGTAATCAAACGAGAATTGAACAGCTTGATTTCCCTTTCGGACAAAGAAATTGATATTGTTACTAAGGCAGCAATTAAATCGGCAACCTCCGGTAATATCTATGAGGGGGCTGAAGTTCAACTTGCTATGTGCGAAAAAAGACTTGCTGAAATAGACAAAATTATCGGAAAGCTTTATAACGACAATATCAAAGGCTTGATTGATGATTACAGGCTTGAACGAATGCTCACTGAGTTAAATTCGGAATCAAAATCTGTTTCAGAAAAGGTAGCTCAACTTAAAACAGGAAAAACTGAGAGCGATATTGTTAAAGACTCATATGATGCTTTTTTTAAGTTGGCAAAAGAGTACACTCACATTGAAGAATTAACAGAGAGTATCGTCCGCACATTCATTGAGCGAATCGAGATAGGCGAAAAAATTCTTCCTCCGGGTTATCAAGTTGCAAGTCATCGAATTCCATTCAAACAATCAATAAAGATTTATTATCGTTTTATAGGAAATATTGCAGAAGATAGTGTTTTGTATTGGAACAATGCAAAACCAAGTGATTTTTCCAATCGAGCAGTATAACGCCGAAAAATAGCCCAAAATGACACATTTTAAGAGGGAATTGAACATCAACAGAGGTTGGCGTAAACCTTAAGCAGGGCTACAACGGTGATCTTACAGCCAAGGAAGCCGGTTCTGTCGGCGGTCAGATGGTTAAGAACATCTGTCCCGTACGAACCGTGAAATTCACCCGCAATTACCGCTGGCTTGATGGTCACAGCAAAGAGATTACATACGAAGTTTCTTTGATAATATAAGACTAAGCCATTGGTCTTCTTGGATTGATATGAGTTATTGGTACGAAATTATTATAACCGAAATAGTGTAAAAAGTTAAGGCAGGGATTCCGTCCCTGCCTTAATCTTATCGGTTAGTCAGCTTTATTCAAAGAGCTTTTATTTTCTTATGCTGCAGCGTTTGCGTTAATCTGGTCAATGATTTTTTTGATTCCCAGCCATACGCTGCCATCGGTGAAGACCTCAACAATTCTGCCCATATCGGTAAACGGCGGTTCCTGAAGAACCGACAAATCCTTCATCGTTCCGTTATGGACTATATATTCAACAATCTGGTTTACAAAATAAATCTGTCTGCTGTCAAGTGATGTATCTTCAAGATAGGCAGAAAATGCTTCTTTAGCCGCATTCATATCAAGTCCGACTATCTCACGGACAAATTCTCCGAGAGGCTTTTTGCCGTATTCGGCTTCATATTCTTCTTTTGTTCCAAGCTCGCTCCATAAGATTTTTTCAAGATCTTTAATATCCTCGGCAGTCAGAGGAACATTGCTTTTCAGCTTTGCAATCGCTTTGTTATCCTGATGATTGCGGACATAGAATTCCGCTTTTGCTTTGTAATTCTTCAGATCGTCATTTTCAAGCTCGGATTCTTTCCAATCAATCGAGAGAATCTCATCGGTGAAATTTGTATCATATTTGATTTTTGAAACGGGAATATATTTAATAAGATTTCGCAGATTATTGCGGATATGTTCAAATTCATTAATACCCGCATTTTCAACATAATCGGTGTGCAGAATCTTATCAATCAAGTCTGACTGCGCCATAATTTCGGGAATATTTGCAACGCTTGCAATTCCGTTGACCTTTTTATAAAGATCGCTTATGGCTTTCCCGTATTTCTTTCCTGCAAGATAAGCAAGCTCAATGCCGTAAATCAGCGCATCAAATCTCACGGCTTTGGCATCATCCTCATCCGGGATAATGAGCGGAGCAAGCTCCTGCCCGATGAGCAATGTATCCTCGTAGGATAATGCCTGATAATTTTCTTCTGAGGAATACAGTTCAACATATTTCAGATGCTGCCTGACCGCAAAATTCTCTTTGTTAAGCTCTCTGACTTTGCGAACCATATCATCAACAAGAGATTTTCTGAACGCAATCAAATCATTTGTCTGATATGCCAGATCTTGCAGCTTATAAGCAATCTGAGCTTTCAGATGGAAAATTGCGCCTTGCAGAGCAATCATGTTTGCCGTCGGTTTTCCGTTGTTCATTCTGAAGAACTCGAAGTTGCCGCAAAAATCAAAAATATAAAACTTATCCTTGTCTTTTCCGTCCATCAGGTTTTGGCAAAGGCGGGTACCCCTGCCTATCATCTGCCAGAATTTTGCCTTGCTCATTACTTTTTTGAAGAAAACAAGATTCAACACTTCGGGCACGTCGATGCCGGTATCCAGCATATCAACCGAGATTGCTATTTGCGGCAGTTTTTTCGGATCGGAAAATTCATCGATTGCGCTTTGTGTATAAGTCATGTAGTTATCAATAACCTTTGCAAAGCTAGGCAGATGCGGATATTGCTTATTAAATATTTCAAGTATCTTTTCGGCATGTGTATGATTCTTTGCAAAGATAATGGTTTTGCCCAGCTTCTGACCGTAGTCAACCGTCAGGCCGTTAGTCATAAGGACATGAAGAACTTCTTTGATGGTGTCTTCGTTGAAAATCCATTCATTCAGAGCCGAAGAGCCGATTTTATCAGGCAGTTCACCGTTTTCATCTTCAAATGTATTTTCATATGCTTCTTTATCTTCATCGGAAAGATCATCATAAACTATGCCCTGTTCAATGAACTTCAGCTTTGTTTCAACCGACATAAAGTCAACAAGATAGCCGTCTTTTACCGCCTGTGCAAGCTCATAACCGTAGGTCGGAACTCCGTTTTCAAGTTCAAACACTTCATAAGTGTTTTTGTCAATTTCATCTTTGGGCGTTGCGGTGAGACCAACCAAAGGTGCGTCAAAATAGTTAAATATATCACGGTATTTGTTATAGATGGAGCGATGCGCTTCATCGCATATCACCAAATCAAAATGACCGCAAGTAAACAGTTTTCCGCTTTCGTCTTTCACGGAATCAATGCAGTTCATCATTGTCTGATAAGTGGAGAAAACGCAATGAGCGGAATAATTATCTTTTTCTTCGCAAAGATTTGTAACCGATAAGTCGGGCAAGAGATTGACAAAACTGCGCTTTGCCTGGGTTACAAGTGAATTACGGTCAGCAAGAAAAAGAATGTTTTTCACCCAACCGTGCTGCAAAAGCACATCACAAAGGGCAATAACCGTTCTGGTTTTGCCCGAACCCGTTGCCATGACAAGCAATGCTTTTCTGCGGTTTTTGTTTCCAAAGCTGTCGCAGACCGCCTTGATTGCGCCCTCCTGATAGTATCTGCCTGCAATTCTTTTATCAACGGTAACATTTTTCAGGCTTGTTCGAAGCGTTTGCAGATTAAACAGTTTTTCCAAATCACGCTTTGAATAAATGCAGGCGCATTTTCTCTCGGGATAAATATTATCCTGAATTCGTGTTTCAAATCCGTTTGTAAGGAAAATCACGGGTCTTCTGCCATATTGTTTTTCTATCAAATCGGCATACAGCTTTGCCTGATGTCTGCCTTTTGAGACATCCACGCAGGTGCGCTTTGCCTCAACAACGGCAAGGGGTTTGCCGTCGTCGCCGTAAAGGACATAATCGGCATAACCAACCTCTGATTTGTTCGGCATTCCGGGCAATTCAACTTCATTGAGCCAATCCCTTCCCTCGTGCCAGCCGGCATCGGAAAGCATAAAATCAATATAGATTTTCCGGGTTTTATATTCCGACAAATCCAGCGGTTTAGGAACATATGACTGCTGCTGTTCGGCACGGCGTGCAGTCAGCTCCTCTTTCATTGCCTTGTTTTCCTCGATAAGCTTTGCGAGGTCAATATCCGAATCGGAAACAAAGGTGAGAGCTTCTTCGGGCGTCAGCTCCAGGAGCGAACGGTCAAATGAGCCTTCGATATAATTCACGCCATAGCAATATGCAACAAAATCAAGGAACACATAGAGGTTTTCAAGGCATAGCTCCGCCTGAGCTTCGGTTATCTTTTTACCGCCGTGAGCGGCGATATTTCCGAGCTTGCGGATGAAATCCATCCGACGCCATATGTCCGTTCCGACAATGTCACGGAAATCTTCGCTGTTCATCAGATTCAGGAGATTGTCCTGATACGGCATACTAAGCGATTTATCAACCGAATACATCCATTTAACGGCAAACTCCATCGCCCGTCTGCAATTCAGCACACAGGAATCAATATCGATATGTAATGTATTCTCTGCGGCGATGGCAACAGACGAAAATGTATTAAATTGCGGGTCGGCGGTTAAGAAATCAAAGTTGGTCATTCTGACACCTCACAATGCTGTGATTTATGTATGATTTTAATGTGTTTACTTATTTAAATTATTTTAGTTGCTTGAGCAAATTCATCACCTCATCAGTTACTTCGTGACAGCTTTCTCGGCTTCCGCCTTCTCCTTGAGGA
>CAYXVM010000112.1:0-6651 GCA_964468465.1 uncultured Clostridium sp. | reverse complement strand
GTTCCGACGGCAAGACCTATGCCCATGCCTTTAATCATGTTATTTCTCGAAGAAGCAAACATTTTTATCCCTCCAATCTGATATTTTAAAAAGGCAATACCGCACAATTATTGTCTCACGGCAGTTAATTGTACGGTGTTGACAGTAATATTTTATCCTGAGCGGGCGATAAAAATAATGCCAATAATTTTTAAGGAAGTCATATAATGCCAAATTTAAATATTGTTCTCGTCGAACCTCAAATTCCGCAAAACACCGGCAACATTGCCAGAACGTGTGCCGCAACGGGCGCACGGCTTCACCTTGTTGAGCCGATGGGATTCAGAATCGACGATGCAAAGCTGAAAAGAGCCGGTCTTGATTATTGGCATCTGCTTGATATAACATATTATGACAGTCTCGTCGATTTCTTTGAGAAAAACAAGGGCGGAAAGTTTTTCTATTTTTCAACAAAGGCGACTAAAATCTATTCACAGGTTGAATATCCGGACAACTGCTATCTTGTTTTCGGCAAGGAGACTGCGGGTCTGCCCGAAGAACTCCTTTTTGCCAACAAAGAAAGCTGCGTTCGCCTGCCGATGATTAACGACAGCTCCGCAAGAAGCCTCAACCTTTCCAACACCGTTGCCATCGGCGTTTATGAGGTTCTCAGGCAATGGAATTTTCCCGATTTGCTGCTGAAAGGCAAGCTTACAAAATTTGATTGGGATAAAAGCGTCTGACCGTCAAAAACCGGTTGAAAATTTCAAAAATATATGCTACAATAAAAATATATTACCGAAAGGATTTGAATTTAATGAAATCAGCAATCAGTATATTCTTTGTCCTTGTGCTCGTCGCACTCTGCTTCTTCGGTTGCTCCAATATTCCCGATGAGCCTGCAACAACCGCCCTTGCAGATTATTCTTATGTCAACCCGTTCGGAGAAACGGTCGCTCCGCCCGAAAATACCAAAGAAAACAGTAGCGAGACTTACGCCGTTCACTACATTGAAACAGTTAACAATGTTGAGTTCGTTCTCAGCAGTTACTATGTTTACGGCAATTCAGTCGGAACGATAACCAACATCAAAATTGAGGACGACGGCATTTCAAACAACGCCAGCGGCTATGCTGATGTTCAGATTATGGGAGTTGGCTCAAGAAAAGACGATCTCAAAATCGGCTACACGGCATATGACAAAGACGGCAAGGTTGTTAAGGATGTCTATCTGCTTGCAAAGCTTGACGGCGTTAAAAAAGGTGATACCGTTGAGGAACGCCGCTTTGAAGTCCCGAGAGATGCCGTTAAGATAGTATTCCACGATTATGTTGAAAAAGACTGATTAATCGGTTGTATCATTTAAAAAAATTTCAAGGCTTGTATCGGTTTGATTGATTCCGATACAAGCCTTTTTCTTTATGATATAATGGTTTTTAGCAAAAGAAAACGGAGCTTTCGTTCGCAAATGAACAAAGCTCCGTAATTCTTTTTTGGATAAGCAAAAGAAACCGAGCAGCCTTTCGGCTTTTCTCAGTTTCAACTGCAATGCCGTTCATGGCATTGACTGCGCTTAAATCATCAGTTGCTCAGACTTATGCTTCCTTAACAACTACCTGCTTGCCGTTATAGTAACCGCACTCGGGGCAAAGTCTGTGGGATCTCTTGTATACACCGCAGTTTGAGCACTTTTCAAGCTGGGGAGCTGACATCTTCCAAACATTGGAGCGTCTCTTATCCCTTCTTGCCTTGGAAACTCTTCTCTTGGGTACTGCCATGCCGAAGCACCTCCTTAATTTTGTGCTTTATTAAACCGTAAGGTTTTTATTTTAATTATCCAAAAGCTGCTTAAGAGCCGCAAGGCGGGGATCAATCTCTTTTTCGCAGCTGCATGAATCTGTGTTAAGATCCTTGCCGCATCTCGGGCAAACTCCCTTGCAATCCTCTTTGCAGAGGAATTTTGACGGGAGAGAAAGGAAAATATCCTCCGTCACGAGCGGGTCAAGATCAAAACGAAGCTCATTGACAAGCAGAAGCTCGTCGTTTGCCTCATCGTTGAGATGAGTAACAAGAGTATGAAAAATATCGACTTTCTGTGCAACGCTTATCGGCTTTGCACAGCGGTCACAGCAAAGCTCAAGCACGAAATCAGCCTTTGCACGCATTTCAACAATGCCTGTGTAATTGCCGACCGAGCCGCTGACTCTGACGGGCGAAGCGAAAGGCTTTGTTCCGCTCAGCTCCTGAGACGAAAGGTCAAGCTCATAATCAAACTCCCTGACCATACCCTCATTATTGAAAATAGGCTCTAAATCCAATATCATAAACTTTTCACCTAAAATCACGCACCAAATATTATATATTTATGAGCGCAATTTGTCAACTAAAATTTTGATTTAAATTCAGATTTTTTTGCAGAATGTAAAAATTTCTTCGGGAAGGTCGCTCTCATCAGCAGAAATCGTGAATGTGAAATCCTGCTCTGCAATATTGCTCAGCTCGGAAACCTTCTTAAGGAAAGCTGCAAGAGCAGCATAATCCTTGCCGCCGATTTTAAGAGTTGCGTCAACAAGAACATCGGTTATGTCGTGGTCGCCTGCAACAATTCCGCTAAGGAAGCCGTAGAAAGCTTCATAGCCGGAAACATTGTAATGATCTGTTTCAACAAGTCTTGCTCTGTAATTAACATTATATGTCAAGAGCCTTTCTTTTTCGATGCAGACAACATTGCCGTTTGACTTCTCAACAGCGCTGTTAACGAGATCGATGAGTCTTTTGGTTTTGCCTGAGCCCTTGTTGCCGATAATAAGATTTACCATTTTAATAATCCTCCTGTGTGGTTTTATTTAAGTCTTGCTTCAAGCTCATCTCTTTGAGCCTCATAACCGGGCTTGCCGAGAAGAGCGAACATATTCTTTTTATAGCTTTCAACGCCGGGCTGATTGAAAGGATTAACGCCGAGAATATAGCCTGAAATTCCGCAGGCTTTCTCGAAGAAATAGATCAGCCAGCCAAGGTTGAATTCATCCTGTTTGTCGATTTCGATAATGATGTTGGGAACATCGCCGTCCGTGTGTGCAAGAACCGTGCCCGCAAACGCTTTGCTGTTGACATAGTGAACGGTTTTGCCGGCTACAAAGTTGAGACCGTCGCCGTTTTCTTCGTCATAGCCGATTTCAAAATCGGTCTTGGGCTCGTTGACCCAGATAACCGTCTCAAACAAACTGCGCTCGCCCTGCTGAATATACTGCCCGAGCGAATGAAGGTCAGTCGAGAAAATTGCAGATGCGGGGAAGATACCCTTGCCGTCCTTGCCCTCGCTCTCGCCGTAGAGTTGTTTGAACCACTCGCACCACATGGTCATCGAGGGCTCATAAGCCGCAAGCATTTCAATTTTCTTGCCGCTGCGGTAAAGCAGGTTTCTGTTTGCGGCGTATTTATCGCAGTCATTTGAAAGAACATCGTCTTTTGCATAGGCTTCTCTTGCCGCCGCCGCACCCTGCATGAGAGCATCGATATCAATGCCTGCAACGGCAATCGGGAGCAGACCGACAGCGGTTAAAACAGAATATCTGCCGCCGACATCGTCGGGAACAACAAAGGTCTTGTAACCCTCGCTGTCAGCAAGTGCCTTGAGAGCACCCCTCGCCTTGTCGGTTGTGACATAAATTCTCTTTGCCGCTTCTTCCTTGCCGTATTTCTTTTCAAGCAGTTCCTTGAAAATACGGAAAGCGATTGAAGTTTCGGTTGTGGTTCCGGATTTTGAAATAACATTGATTGAAAAATCCTTGCCCTCAACAAGCTGAATAAGCTCCGAAACGGCGGATGAGCTTATCGTGTTGCCTCCGAAATAGATATCCGGAGTATCTTTCTTCATAAGGTTATAGTTATTTGACTTTATGAATTCAATTGCGGCTCTTGCGCCGAGATATGAACCGCCGATGCCCAGAACGACAAGCGCCTGAGAATCCTTTTTGATTTTTTCCGCACACTCTTTGATCTGAGAAAATTCCGCTTTGTCATAGTTGACGGGAAGATCAACCCAGCCGAGAAAATCGCTGCCGAGACCCGTGCCGTCATGAAGCATTGAATGTGCCTTTGAAACCTCGGGCTGCATAGCCTCAAGGCTCTTTTTGCAGGCGCTTTCGCCCGCATAATTGAGATTGAGTTTTATCATCTCTGAATCACACCCCACTATAAATGCTGATTATCTAATATATTTTACCCCATAAAAGCTCTCTTTGCAACAGTTTAGAGCAAAATTTATAATAAATTCTTATTTACGGCGGGTGCATTTTCAATTAATATTCCTAATTGTAAAATAGAGCGAACATTTGAAGCCTTAACCTGTGCTTCATAATCATTTTACCATATTAGCCGTAACAATGCAAACAGTATTTTTTATAAAACAACCGAGCGCAGAATTCTTGTGAAAATAATCCCGAATGTCAGTTTTCCGATTTGGTCGGGGGCGGTCAGATTATATTCGCCGAGCAAATCGTCGCCGAGCCTGAATGTTACCGTTCCCAGAACCTGACCCTGCTCAACGGGAGCCTCAACATCAACGGCAAGGTCGATGGTCTGAGTTATTTCGTTTTCCCTGCCCTTTTCAACAAGCACGGGGCTGACCTGCGGAATTTTCGGCGTTATTTTTTCAATAACTCCGTTTATGACTCCGACATCGGGAATCAGCGAAGCGTCGATTTCGGGCGTTACGGTTGAAAAGTTTGCAAAGCCCCAATTGAGCAAGGCTTTTGCGGTTTCAAATCTGTCGCTGCTGTTGTCGCTGCCCATAACAACGGCAATCAGATGAGTTCCGTCCCTCATTGCACTTGCTGAAACACAGCAGCCCGCCTTTGAGGTTGTGCCCGTTTTCAGCCCGGTTGTGCCCTCATAGAAGCGTACAAGCTTATTTGTGTTGACAAGCTCAGTTTTGCCGTCACGAAGCGAATCCATCCATATCGTTGTGTAATTAATGATAAGTTCATGCTTCAGAAGCTCTCTTGACATGGTTGCAACATCCATGGCAGTTGTCAGATGAGAATCGGTTGTGTCGTCAAGCCCCGTGCAGTTTTCAAAATGAGTGTTATTCATTCCGAGCTCCTTTGCACGGTCATTGAGCATTTTTACAAATGCTTCATCGCTCCCCGCAAGGTATTCGCCGAGAGCCGTGCAGGCATCGTTGGCGCTGTAAACCGCCGTCGCTTTGAGCAAATCGTCAACGGTCATCTGCTCGCCCTCTTTCAGCCAAATCTGAGAGCCGCCCTTTGAAGCCGCCGAGCCTGAAACCGTCACAACATCGCTCAGAGCGATTTTTCCCTCGTCAATCGCCTCTGTTATCAGAAGAAGCGGCATTATCTTTGTTACCGAAGCGGGATAAAGCTTTTCGTTTTCGTTGTATTTCATCAGCACCCTGCCCGTTGAGGCGTCCATAAGCACCGCCGCTTTGGCTTTGATTTCAACAGGCGTTGCCGTTTCCCCTGCGGCAAACGCCCATGAAAACAGCGAAAAGGTAAGAACCGCCGCCATAATCAACGCAAACGCCGCTTTTAATATTTTTTTCATATCAGACTCTCCTTTTGAGAAAATTATAGATAAAATGCTTCAAAAAAATATATGTTAAATGCGGCATTGATTATCACTGCTTTTTCTGATATAATCATAACAGCTAATTTCAGCCGACAGGCAGTCGGCAATACGGAGGCAAAATATGAAAGCCGCATTTTTCACCTTGGGCTGCAAGGTTAATCAATATGAAACTCAGACAATGGCTCAGAATCTTGAACGGCACGGGTTCATTATAACAGACCCCTCCGAGCAGGCTGATGTCTATATCATAAACTCCTGCACGGTCACCGCCGAAAGCGACCGAAAAACCCGTCAGACGGTCAGAAGGCTCAAAAAGCTTCATCCTGACAGCATTGTTGTTCTCACCGGCTGTATGCCTCAGGCATTCCCCGAATACGGCGAAAAGCTGAGCGAAGCGGATATCGTTATCGGCAACAAAAGCAACACACGCCTTTATGATTTCATCATGCAGTATATCAACGGAAGCGGCAGAATTTTTTCCGTTGAACAGCATTGCTCTGGCGAAAGCTTTTCGGGCGTAACAATCACCGATTTCAGAGAAAGAACAAGAGCAAGCGTTAAAATTGAGGACGGCTGCAACCGTTTTTGCTCTTATTGCATTATTCCTTATGCAAGGGGCAGAGTGCGTTCAAAGCCGCTTGATGAATTAAAAACTGAGCTTGCTTCTCTTGAATCAAACGGATTTGAAGAAATCGTGCTTGTGGGAATCAATCTTTCCGCATACGGTACGGACTGCGGAAAATCCATTGTTGACGCCGTTCGGCTTGCCGCATCGTTCGACGGAATAAAAAGAGTTCGGCTCGGCTCGCTTGAACCCGACCATATCACCGACGGGATTATAGCAGAACTTGCAGAAATCGACAAATTCTGCCCTCAGTTCCATATTTCACTTCAGAGCGGCTGTAACAACACCTTGAAGCGCATGAACCGTCATTATTCGGCAGAGGAATATTATGCGCTTTGCCAAAAACTTCGTTCTGCATTTGCAGATACCACTTTGACAACTGATATCATGGTTGGCTTCCCCGGCGAAACCCTGGAGGATTTTGATGAATCTCTCCGCTTTGCCCAAAAGGTCGGATT
>CAYXVM010000111.1:0-6773 GCA_964468465.1 uncultured Clostridium sp. | reverse complement strand
GGCTATAAAATCCGTGAAGCTCAGCTTCAGAAGATTCCCTATATGCTCCTTGTCGGCGACAAGGAAATTGAGGACGGTACGGTTTCCGTTCGCAAGAGAGGCGAGGGCGATATCGGCGCAATGAGCGTTGCGGACTTTGCCGCAAAGGCTGTTGAGGACATTGCCGACAAGAAAATCTGGTAACCTCTGAGTCATCGGCAAATAATATTTAATATCAGAATTTTATATAAGCAGATTGCAGATTTTTTCCCGAAAGGATTGGGTCTGTAATCTGCTTTTTTAATTAATTAAATCAAATTCTCTGCCCGTTAATAATAAACGCCCGCTTTCCGTAAATAATAACAATTATTACACAATTGTTAAAAATTATTACAATGCATTTATATTTCCGATTTGTAAAATTAGTTTGAAAATAATGTAATATAATGTCCGTAAACAGAAAACATAATAAAGTAAGGGAGTGTAATTATGAGAAATCGGAAAAATTTTGCTGCGGTATCCGCAATAATTCTGGCTTTGCTGCTCGTTTTAAGCGGCTGCAAGCCGAACGGCGGAACAACGGATGTGACTCCGGGGGGAGAAGGCAATTCAAATTCCGCAATGACGGGAATGAGCGCCGAAATAACCGACGCTCCGACAACTCAGAAGCCTAAATATTCGCCGAATGACAAGCTGATTGCTCTGACCTTTGACGACGGGCCGAGGGGAACGACCACCAACAGGATTCTTGATGTTCTTGAACAGAACAACGGCGTTGCAACCTTCTTTGTTGTCGGCTACAATATTGAAAACAACGCTTCAACCATAAAGCGAGCCTCGGAGCTGGGCTGTGAAATCGGCAACCACTCAAAGGATCACAAAACGCTGACGAAATGCAGCTACGATGTGCTTCGCGAACAGGTTGACGCCCCGAACTCAACGCTGAAATCTATAACGGGCAAATCCCCCGTGCTTTTCAGAGCACCGGGCGGAGCATATAAGGGCGTTACCGACGATATCGGAATGCCGCTGATTCAATGGTCAATCGACACGAATGACTGGAAGTTCAAGGACGCCGCCCATAAGGGCAGAAGCGAGGAACAGCGTAGCGCAGACATGAAGAAAATCTGTGACAGCGTGCTTGAAAACGCCCAAGGCGGAGATATTGTTCTCATGCACGATATCTATGATTTTACCGCAGACCTGTGCGAAATGGTGATTCCCGGTCTTGTTCAAAAGGGCTTTAAGCTTGTTACGGTCAGCGAGCTTTTTGAAGCTTACGGCGACAAGCTGAATAACGGCGAGGTCTATTTCAACGCCCGTGTTCAGGAGGTTGCCGCAACCGTCGGAAACACTTCGCCCGTTGACTCGGGCACTTACAAGGTCGCAACGAGCGGCAGCGTTCTGAATGTCAGAGCACTGCCCGAAACCTCGGCAGAGGTGCTGATAAAGATTCCGAACGGTTCAACGGTCACCGTTTCAAAATCCGTTCCCGGCTGGGCATATGTTTCGTATGAATCGGTCAACGGCTGGGTCAGCGCCGCATATCTTGTAAAAGAATAAAAATATTCATTTTACCCCCTCCGCCGAATGGCGGTGATGAGGGAAATTATTAACAGCAATATTATATGACACCTCAATGAGAAAGCAAATAAACAATCCGAAATTTATTCAAGAAATGGCTGAACGCTGAGAAAACACATCTGTTTTTCCCAATCCTCAGGCGCTATGCGCCAGCTCCTTTGCCAAAGGAGCCCAAACGGTCAGCCATGGTTTTCAGACGGTTTCACTTAATAATTTAACTTTCGTCTTAGGCTCCTTAGAAAAGGAGCTGCCCGTAGGGCTGAGGATTGATAAGCCGGCGAATTAATCAATGCAAAAAAATTGCTGTCATTATTCATTAGTGAAAAATCAACGGGCTGATGCACTTGAATTTGTGCGTCAGCCCGCTTATTTTATTTAATTAAATCGTTCTTTTTAATAAAATCAATTGTTTCATCAACCGTTGTGAATGCCATTGAAACCGTGGTGTCAGCCGCACCGTAATAGATTGCGATTCTTCCCGTTTCGCTGTCCGCAAGAGCGGCGCAGGGGAAAACAACATTCGGAACATCGCCGACGCATTCGTAATTCTCATGGGGAGAGAGCAGGAAGCAATCCGCTCTGTGCTTGACAATCCAAGGCTGTTCAAGGTCGAGAATCGCCGCACCCATGCTGTAGGTGAAGCCGTTGCAGCTCGTGAGAACGCCGTGATAGAACAAAAGCCAGCCCTCGTCGGTTTCAATGGGGGTCGGGCCTGCGCCGACTTTGGTTGACTCCCAATTTTTAACGGGAGCCATGACAAAGCGGTGCTTGCCCCAATATGTCAAATCCTTGCTTCTGCTGAGGAAAATATCGCCGTAGGGCGTGTGGCCTCTGTCGCAGGGACGGATGAGAAGCACATATTCATCGCCGATCTTTCTCGGGAACAGCACGCCGTTTCTCGCAACGGGATAGCAGGCGTCCTCAAGCTGAGTCCACTCCTTGAAGTCGGTTGTGTAAGCTATGCCTATGGTTGTGCCGTGGGGCGTGTGATTGACCCATGAGAGATAATATTTGCCCTCAAGCAGGCACAGTCTCGGGTCGTAGCCCTCAAAAATCACCTTTTCGTCAAGCTCCCAATTAATGCCGTCCTTGCTGAAGCCCGTAACAAGCCTCTGGTCACGGGAATAATAGTCAACTCTGAAAACTCCCGCAAAGCCGTCGCCGTAAGGAACAACTGCCGAATTGAAAATGCTGTTTGCCATGAAAAGATTGTCTCTTGTTATGATGGGGTTTGCGCTGTAGCGCCAGACGGGATAACGCCAGCCCTGCGGCTTCTCCTGCCAAGGGATATTGGCGATTTTTTCTCCGATTATTTTTGCCATTCCTGTCACTTCTCCTTTTGTATCTGCAATTTTTTAGTCTTTTATGTGTCTCATTCGGTCAACATCCTGCCACTTGACCTCAAAACCCGCTCCGTGGGAGCAGAAAATCGAAGATGACGGGTTTTCAAGGTCTCTTTCCTTTTCGTAACCGATTTCTTCAATCACCTCGGCAGAGTTATGGCACGGTCGGTATCCGTTTTCGCTCAGCGAGACCGAGCCTCTGCCACCCGTGTATGCCGTAACCTCCCGAGGATAATCCATAAATTCCGAAACCGGGGCACAGCCCTTGATTGTTGCATATTCCTCCGTCATCTCGGGCGGGTCAAATTCTCCGCAGAGTCGCTGAATATCCGAAATCGCCCTGCCAACATATTCGCCCGGAACACGCAGAGTGAATGAATAATAAGGCTCAAGCAGAATATTCTCCGCCTTTTCAAGCCCCTGACGAACCGCACGGTAGACCGCTTCTCTGAAGTCGCCGCCCTCGGTGTGCTTTAAATGGGAACGCCCTGCGGTCAGAACGATTTTAACGTCCGTCAGCGGCGAACCCGTCAGAATTCCTTTATGTTCTTTTTCAAGAATATGCGTTAATACAACATTCTGAAAGTTTGAATCGAGCACTTCAAGGCTGCATTCGCTCTCCGCCGTAACTCCGCTGTCTCTCGGCGCAGGTTCAATCCGCAGATGAACCTCGGCGTAGTGGCGAAGCGGCTCATAGTGACCGTAGCCCATGACGGGCGAAGCCACCGTTTCTTTATATAAAATTTTACATGCGCCGAAATCAATCGCCATTCCGAACCTTTCGGCAACAAGCTCTTTCAGAATTTCAAGCTGAATTCTGCCCATAACCTGAATCTGAATCTGCTCAACGCCGCCCGAAGAAAAGCATTGAACCGAAAGCTCGGGCATTTCTTCGCCGAGCATTCTCAGCTTTCGGAGTGCATCGTGAAAATCGGTTGAGTCAAGGATTTCAACCCCCGCCGCAAGCATCGGGCGAAGCTTTGCGGGGCGGCTGAACCGCCTGCCGTCAGCCCCGAGAACATCTCCCGGCTCGGCAGACCTCAGCCCCTCAACGGCGCAGACTCCGCCTGCCTTTATTTTTTCGGCATTCTCGGCTTTTTCGCCTGAATAAATTCTGATTCTGTCCGCTTTTTCAATGCCGAGCGGCATTTTGACCGAAAGCACACCGCCGGTCACCTTCAAAAAGGTCTGCCGACAGCCTTTTGAATCATAAAGAACCTTGTAGACCCTTGCGCCGAACTCATCGGGATACTCTTTCGGAACGGTCAGCTTTTCAATCGCTTCAAGAAGCCCGTCAACGCCGTCTCCGCTCAGCGCAGAGCCGAAAAAGCAGGGGAAAAGCCGCCTTTCCGCTATTGCGTCGGCAATACTCCCGAGCCAAAACTCTCCGTCGGTGTTTCCGTCAAGATATTCCCCGAGCAAATCCTCGCTGAGCATTGAAACATCTTCAAGAATCCGCTTTTCATCGCCGCAGGAAAAGTCAACAAAGCCGTCACCGAAGCAATTTTTAAGCTCGCCAAGCAGTTTTTCTCTGCCCGCCTCGGCTCTGTCCATTTTGTTGATGAAAATGAACGGCGGAACCTTATATTCCCCAAGCAGACGCCAGATCGTCTCGGTGTGGCTTCTCACGCCGCCCGTGCCGTCAATAACAAGCACGGCGTAGTCGAGCACGCCGAGAGTGCGCTCCATTTCGGCGGAAAAATCTGTATGACCCGGGGTATCGACAAGGGTAAAACGCTTTTCTCCGAGCCTGAACGGATTCTGTTTTGAAAAAATGGTGATTCCCCTGCTCCTTTCAAGCTCATGGGAATCAAACCATGAATCCTTTTTGTCAACCCTGCCGAAATGACGGATTGCGCCCGTTTTGTAAAGAATTGATTCGGTCAGGGTTGTTTTTCCTGCGTCAACATGGGCAAGGATTCCTATTACGCTCTCGTCAGACTTCACCGCCGAACCTCCGATTCAAAAATTCAATGAAATACTGATAAAAATATAACTTGCAAATCAAATTTTGTCAATATGCAAAGGCACTGTTTCGCCACCAAAAAATGCCGCTCCGGGCAATCACCCGAAGCGGCAGATTATTATTTATCCCCGAACCGTTCCGCCTTTCATCTTGATAAGCTCTCTGTAGCTTATAAGCTGAACGCCGTTGTCCTCAAGATACTTTTTAACATAGGGGTCTTTCATAAGCCGGTATTCCCAGACTCTGTCACGCCACAGGGCGGTGATATTCTTTATTTCATCGCTCTCAATCGAGGGATGAACAAAGGTCTCGGTCACTCCGTCGGGAATATCCGTCCAGATTTTGAGAATTTCGCTTCTGTAGGTTTCGTAGCTTTCACGCATTTTGTTATTCCAATCGGGGAACAGCAGATAATCGGGAATAACAACATTATATTTTTTGCCCCAATGCCTGATGAGGAAGGTCAGACCCGCATAAAGCGGATAAGGCACACCTTTCGGGCAAATGCGTTTGTCATGTTTTGTGAACACACGGTAGGCATAGCCGTATTCGCCGCAGACTCTGATTGCAAGCTTGCCGAGACTGAGCCTGCCGGTATAATGGCCATAGAGCGAACCCATGTGGTTATCAATATGCGAGGGCTTCATGCCCATGCTGTGAGCAAGGTCGATCTGCGCTCTGATTTCGGCTTCAAGCTCTTTATAATCGGCGTTTTTTTCAACCTCGTCGCTCTCGTGCCACATATAGCCGTCCTTGTCAACGAGCGATTTGCCGTCCGTCAGAGGCTTCCAGCGGTATTTTTTCCATTCGCTTGTCATCGTCAGATGAATTCCGATTGCGTATTCGGGATGAGCGATTGAAAAATCAACCGCCTCCTTTGCCGCAGGGCAGGGCATCATTATGGTTGAAGATTTGAGAAATCCCTCCTCAAACAGCTCTGCAACCGCTTCGTTTGCGGAATGGCACATTCCGTAATCATCTGCATTGACAATAAGATATTTCGCCATAAAATTTGGTTTCCTTTCGGTTTAGCCTCAATATGCATTGAAGAAATTATCGAATACATTGTATCCGAGCGCAAAATATTTGAATATCCAGACAATCGGGTTGATTTTGAATACCGTCCAGTCAAGAACCGTAACGAGCAGTCTGAGATAATAAGGCAGATCTCTCGTCTTGGGAACTTCAACGGGTTCAAAATCTTCGCCCTCAACATGGAGAACAAGCGGCTGAGAATAGCAGATGCCGTTATTCTTGCCCTCCTCGTCGGTGATATAAAATCTGACATAGAGATAAGGCTCCGCCTCAAGGTTTTCGTCATGAAGGTCGAGAGTTGCCTTGCCGTCGGTAACGGTATCACGCCTGAGAACATTGCCGTTTGATACCCATGTTATGTATTTGAAGTTAACGCCCTCAACGGTGATGGTGTCGGCATCCTGATCGACGGTCAGCCTTGTGACATTGGGCGTAGGAGCGTTTGCAAGCTTCTGCTCATCCGCTTTATCCTCGTCAAAGCCGGGAATCTCGGGCATTCCGTTAAGCTCAACGCCGTTTGAATAATAGGAGATTGAGAAGAATTGACCCTTTTCAAGGCTTTCTCTGAATGCATCCATATTAAAATCTTTCATCCAGGTCATTGTGAAAGCGTCATTGACTGACTTCATGTTGTGAGAATCCGCAAAGGTGTTGCCCCAGGGAACAACGCCGTTGGGAATTGTCTTCTGCAGAACCTGGTCATAAAGGATTCTGTCGCAGCGGGTGTGAGCGTCGGTTGCGCTGTTAATGCCCATGCCGAGTGATGAGCCCGCATTGTCAAGGAAAATTCTTGCGAATTTTGACGGATAATAGTCGTCAATCTTCTGACCGACATGGTCAGCGGAATCCTTATCTGTGTAAACATA
>CAYXVM010000110.1:0-6774 GCA_964468465.1 uncultured Clostridium sp. | reverse complement strand
AGGCACAGCAGCCTGCGGCTCCCGCAAACGGCTGGACCTGTGCATGCGGAGCAACCGCAACAGGCAATTTCTGCCCCAACTGCGGCGCAAAGAAGCCCGAACCCAAGCCTGCTCAGGAGGGCTGGAAATGCTCTTGCGGTGCAACGGCAACAGGCAAGTTCTGCCCCGAGTGCGGCTCGCCAAAGCCTGCCGATGAAGGCTGGAAATGCTCCTGCGGCGCTGTGAACAAGGGCAAATTCTGCGCAGAATGTGGCGCAAAGAAGCCCGAGGGAGCACCCCTTTACCGCTGTGATAAGTGCGGCTGGCAGCCCGAGGATCCCCATCATCCTCCCAAGTTCTGCCCTGAGTGCGGAGATGTTTTTGATGATAATGATGCGAAATAATTAAAGCAGAGGAGTTTTTTACATATGAAAAAAATAATTGCACTTTCGCTCGCACTGATGATGATTTTTGCTTTTGCGGCTTGCTCGGGCAACAAAGCCCCTGCCGACGACGGAACAACCGCAGGCGCTCAGACCGAAGCTGCGACCGAAGCGGCAACGCAAGATCCCGCCGCCGGGCAGGTTAACGGCAGACTTTCGGGCATTGACGCTCCCGAGGGCTGGGCAATGGGCGAACCCAAGTCGGATAATCAGCTTATCTATAACTTCAAGCATGAGCATTATGACGAGTATCCCGACGATGTCAGACTCAGCGTCGATGTCTATGATTATGACACTCCCGAAGAACTGCTTGAAAGAGCAAAGGAAATGAATGAAGAGATAGGATATACGGTTGAGAATGTAACAATCGGCGGCAATGAGTTTGCTTATATCATTCCTTCATTCGGCTCAAGAACTCTTTACGGCACAATTGACGGCGTTACGGTTGCAATAACTCATTCAAGCGCTCTGAGCATTGACGATGCAGGCGTTCAGGCAATAATCAGCGGACTTAATATTAAATAAATAAAGGAGAAATAACCATGGGACTTTTTGACAAAAAATTCTGCGACATATGCGGAGAGAAAATAGGACTTTTAGGCAACAGAAAGCTTGAGGACGGCAACATGTGCAAGGATTGCGCAAAGAAGCTTTCGCCGTTTTTCAGCGACAGAAGAAGCTCAACGATTGACGAAATCAAACAGCAGCTTGCTTACAGAGAGCAGAACAAGCAGGCTCTTGCAGGCTTCACGCCGAACCTTACCTTCGGCGAGGAGAAAAAGATTTATGTTGACACAATGAACGGCAATTTTGTTGTATCCCGCTTCAATAAGGGCAGCTGGTCTGAGGAAAATCCCGATGTTATGGCTCTTTCAAGCATTATGAGCTGCACCCTTAAAATCGATGAGGATAAAGACGAGATTTACACTCAGGGCAAGGACGGTCAGCGAGTCAGCTACAATCCGCCGAGATATAATTTCTACTATGACTTTATTCTTGAATTCAAGGTTAACAACCCCTATTTTGATGAATTTGAGGTTAAACTCAACGACACAAGAGTTGAGGGAATCGGCACGGTTGAGTATAACCGCTTCCAGCAGATGGCAATGCAGGTTATCAGCACTCTCACTCCCGGTGCGGCAATGCCGAATATGAACATGGGCGGCATGAATATGGGCATGGGAATGAACGGCGGTATGCCCATGAACAACGGCATGATGAATAACGGAATGCCCATGAATCAGGGATACGCTCCTCAGGGTGGCTTTGCACAGCAGAACCCTTATGCACAGCAGAATCCCTATGCACAGCAGAATCCTTACGCTCAGCAGAATCCTTATGCACAGCAGCAGAACCCCTATGCACAGCAGAATCCTTATCAGCAGGCTCCCAATGCGGCGGCTTTCGGCGCAGCGGCGGGCGGATATGCCGCTCAGCAGCCTAACGCATATGCTCAGCAGCCTGTGCAGGCTCCCGCCGCTCAGGGCTGGGTATGCCCTGCCTGCGGCGCAAGAAACGGTGAGAGTAGATTCTGCGAGTGCTGCGGAACTCCGAGACAGTGAAGAACTTATCAATAATGAAAATTCTGTTGATTGTTGTTGCTTCCGTTATAACGGTTGCGGCTTTGACTGTCGGAATTGTGTGCATTGTTTCCCATAAAACCGTAACGGACAAAGGCGGAATGGAAAACAATACTGCGAATTTCGTCGATGAGTGCGTTTATTCCCTTCACGGCGGAATGGAGGGCGAGAGCCTGTATATCAGGCTCTCCGCAGATGGAAACGGTTATGCCGTTATTGAGTCGTCAAGAGTTCCCTACAACGGAGCGCCCGAAGAAACAAAAACGCTTTCCGTTCCGTTTGAAGCCGTTGAAAGAATCCGTGATGTTTGCAATAAATACGGAGTTATGAGTTGGGAAAAGTTAAAATACAGCGAAGAAATCGCACTTGACGCTCCGACGGTATCGCTGACTTTTTCCGTAAAGGAAGAAAACATATCGGTAACAATCAACAGCAATCAGGAGCTTCCCGAGGGCTGTAACGGAATTTTTAACGAAGTGTATGATATTTTAATGTCTTATCTACAAGGAGATGATTAACCTTGTCAGTAGTTTCAGAGCAAAAGTGTCCCTGCTGCGGAGGCGCCGTTGCCTTTGACACAGGCTCGCAAAAGCTGAAATGTCCCTATTGCGACACCGAGTTTGATATCAAAGATTTTCCTCAGGATAACGGTTCCGAGGAGATGCAGGATGATATTAATTGGAGCACTCAAACCTCGGAGTGGGGCGAGGGAGAAACCGACGGAATCTCGGTCTATTCCTGCAAATCCTGCGGCGGTGAAATAATCGCCGATTCAACAACGGGCGCAACGACCTGCCCTTACTGCGGCAATCAGGTTGTTGTCAAAGGCAAGTTTTCGGGTGCGCTCCGTCCCGATCTTGTTATTCCTTTCAAACTCGATAAAAATGCGGCTAAGGAAGCCCTGAAGAAACATATTGCAACAAAGAGATTTGTTCCGAAAGCCTTTAAGGATAATATCCATATTGATGAAATAAAGGGCGTTTATGTTCCTCATTGGCTTTTCACCTGCAATGCCACCGCAAATATTAATTATACGGCTGAAAAAACCAGAAAATGGTCTGATTCGGAGTATGATTACACCGAGGTTGAAAGCTTCGATGTTTTCAGAAGCGGCAGCATCGGCTTTGACAATGTTCCCGTTGACGGCTCCGAAAAAATGCCCGACGACCTTATGGAATCCATTGAACCGTTTGATGTTTCGCAGGCTGTTGATTTCAACACGGCATATCTTGCGGGCTATCTTGCCGATAAATATGATGTCAGCGCAGAAAAAGCATCGGCAGAGCAAATGAAAGAATCAGGAACAGCACGGGCTCTGCCTTTGCCCAGACGGTTCAGGGCTATTCAAGCGTTACGCCGAAAAGCACTCATATTAATATCGCAGACGGCTTTTATAAATATGCGCTTTATCCCGTCTGGATTCTGAAAACGAAGTGGAACGGCAATGAATACACGTTCGCAATGAACGGTCAGACGGGCAAATTTGTCGGAGACATTCCGACGGATAAAAAAGCCGTCACAAAAGCCACTTTACTTCTCGGAGCGGGAATCAGCGCTCTGCTTTACGGCCTTTTGTGGCTGATTCAGTTGCTTTGAGGGGGTGCAGATAATGAAAAAGAGAATTATTGCGCTCCTTTTTGCGCTTGTTATCTGCTCCTCAACGGTTATTTCCGCATCTGCGGCAAGCACTCATATATTTGACGACGGCAACCATCTGTCATACGAGGAGATAGCCGAGCTTGACTCAATGGCAAACAGAATTGAAAATCTTTACGGCTATTGCGTAATGTTCTGCATTGCGGAAAATGTTGACGGCTCGACCTATGACTATTCCGAGGAGCTTTACAATCTTGAGGCAGACTGCGAAAACGGTATTCTGATTACGGATAATCTCGGCGGCAACAAGTATTCAATCTATCTTTCGGGAGATGCCGAAACAGTCATCACCGACCAGATTATGGGTATCATTTGGGACGCATATAACTCAAATGAGACCTATTACGGCGGCATTGCCTCGTATTATGCGACGGTTGAGACTGTTCTCGAAAGCGGCGCCTATGCTTCTCCCGTGACAACGCTTGTCGGCGAGTCTGACGGAAGCGGAGAATCCGCAACCGAATTTGTTCCCGTTGAGCGTGAACTTCCGCTTGTTGTTGACAATGCGGATTTGCTAACAACCGAAGAAGAAAATGCGCTCTGTGCAAGATTTGAGGTGCTGGCGCAGGAATACCAAATGGAGATTGCCGTTCTGACCGTGCCGGGTCTTGACGGCAAGACAGCGGAAGCATATGCCGATGATTTCTATGATTACAACGGCTATGGCTACGGCGACAATGACGACGGAATGCTCGTTCTTTATAAGCCCGGCGAGGTGGGCAACAGAGAGATTCATATCACAACCCACGGCAGGGGTTTAAGAGCCTTTAATAATGTTGTTTGCGACAACATAATTGACTCAATGATAGATGACCTCAAAAACGAGAATTACGCTTCGGCTTTCAACACCTATGCCGACCTTGCCGAACATAATCTTAAACTCTATAATGACAACCCCGCCGATTATGATGATACACCCTATGTCAGCTTTACTTTGCTTATTGCTTGCATTGTTTTCGGAATGCTTGCAGGATTTATTATCATAAAGATAATTGCAGGAAAGAATAAGTCTGTCAGAATGCAGACAAACGCAACCGTCTACACAAGACCGGGCAGTATGGTTGTTACGGGCAGCTACGATAATTTTATCGGCAAAAGACTTTATAAAACGCCCAAGCCAAAGAGCAATGACAGCAGCTCGGACGATAGCCACACAAGCTCATCCGGCAGAAGCCACGGCGGCAGCGGAAGATCGTTTTAATTTAAAGGAGTTGTTTCAATGGCACTTTTCGATATGCTCAAAAGCAAAGCAAAAACCGCAGTTACGCAAACTGTCAGAGAGACCGTGACGAAAGCGGCGCAGAACATCGGCTGCAAGAGCGAAAAAATAGTTTTCCGGTCAATGCCTTCAAGCGTTGAAGAATTCAAAGCTTTGCCTCAGGCGGCTCTTTCAACGCCGTTTGAGACGGCGGCAATGACCGTGCTTGCGCTGAGCTGTTATCCCCAAAGCAAAGAGCTTTGCTTTGAAATGCTTGATTATCTCAGAGGCCCCAGACCCTTGAACGGCATGGATAAGCAGTTTATTTCCGACCGCTTCAGGGATAAGGATTATGTTCCCCGCTCATATTTTGCGGGTGCAACGCCCGATAACGATTATCAGCCCTCAATGCCGTTAACCGTTACCGTCAGCGAAAACCCTCATTCCTATGAGGCGCAGGGCTATGCAAAGCTCTTTATTCCCTCGGGCGGAGCAGATACTCCGAGGCCCGTTCAGCTCAGAGAAGCCAAGGACGGCAAATGGTATCTGTGGGAGCAGTTTTTGCTTCCCGATATCCGTCAGCCCGAAAGCTCGAACCCATGGGCTTGACGGAACAGACTTGATTACAAGCACCCATATTAATCGCAAACCCGTCTGTGCATTTTACTGCAGACGGGTTTGTGCCGTTTTAAATCGGCAATTTTCAATTTTTAGTATTGAAAAAATGCAGAATTTGGCATATAATAAGCGTAATATTTCTTGGAAAAAGGAGAAAACGGAATGAATCTTATTCTGATGGTGAAAAACCTTTATCATTCAATCGTTGCGGTTGCAATGATAATCCCGCTGATGCTGAACATGGGAGCGGCTGATAAGCCGGGCACCCCGGTCATTATCAATGAGAACGCTCAGAACCCCTATATCAACGAATACAAAGACCCCGATGTTTCCGCTCACAGGTCGGGTGCGGGCATTGCTCCGCAGAACACGCTCATGGCTTTTGAAAAGGTCATTGAGGAAAAAGACACTCTCGGCGTTGATACCTTTGAATTTGATGTTCAGATTACGGCGGACGGCGAGCTTATATTACTTCATAACCTTACATATGACGAAACCTCAAATGCCGTTGAGGAATTTGGCAGAGAAAATGTTTATGCCTCGGAACTGACCTTTGAGGAAGCTCAGGTTCTGAATCTCGGCGAGAATTTCTGCATTGACGGCGAGTATCCTTACAGAGGTCTGAGGGGAGACGACATTCCATATAACTTAAAGGTTGCAACCTGCGAATCCATAATTGATTATATCGAATCGCACAGCGACGGCAAAAAGTACAGATATATTATCGAAATCAAGAGCAAGGGCACCGACGGTATGAAAGCGGCGGACAAGCTCTATTCAATCGTCAACGAGAGGGGAATGAAAGACAGAGTAATCTGGGCAACCTTCCAGCCCGATGTTTCGATTTATATGGAGAAAAAGTATCCCGATATGCCCCGTTCTGCGGGAGTTATCGAAGTGCTTCAGTTCTATATCTATTGCAGAATGAATTGGGATCTTGATGACCTTGATGTGACCTATGTTGCGCTTCAGATTCCTTACGGAGAGAGCGCAATGAATAATTTCATCAACCTCGGCACAAGACAGCTTATTAACTATGCCCATAAATATGACATCGCCGTTCAGTATTGGACTATAAATGATGCGGACGATGTTAAAACTCTGACCGAAAACGGAGCTGACTGCATCATGACCGATTATCCGCAGATGGCTTATGAAGCAGTCAACAGCTGTCAATAACATAATATAACCGAAACGGCTTGTGTCAGAATAAGATACAAGCCGTTTTTTAGTGTGCTCGGCATGCGTAGGGTAACGGTAATAATCCGAACCACGGTTTCTCGTGGCAGATTTGCCCTTA
>CAYXVM010000109.1:0-6784 GCA_964468465.1 uncultured Clostridium sp. | reverse complement strand
AATCCACCACCGACCTCATTTTTTCGGGTCACAGCCTGATTGCCGAAAACGGAGTTATCACCTCCGAAAGGCAGGAGCAGATTTCAAGCGGTTATATGATTATCAGCGATGTTGACCTCGGAAAGCTTCGCCGTGACAGGCTTCACACCACCTCGTTCGGCGACTGCTCGGCTCTTTATTCTCCCTGCGATATCCGCACGGTTGATGTTCCGAAAGACGCATCGAAAGCTGACGGAAAATACGCAAGAGTTCAGAAGCTTCCCTTTGTTCCGTCAACCGAAAAGGACAGGCTCGAACGCTGTCTTTCCATTTTTGAAATGCAGGTTGCAGGGCTTAAAAAACGCCTCAGAAAGACAGGCTGCCGCCCCGTTATCGGCATTTCGGGCGGGCTTGATTCAACCCTTGCCCTTCTCGTGAGCGTTCAGGCGGTCAAAGAGCTTGGCAGACCTCTGACCGATGTTATCGGCATCACAATGCCCTGCTTCGGCACAACCGACAGAACCTATAACAACGCCATAAATCTTATGAAATCGCTCGGAATCACCTGCGAGGAAATAAACATCAAGGCGGCTTGCCTTCAGCATTTTGAAGATATCGGTCAGAGATCGGACAATTTTGACCTCACCTATGAAAACTCACAGGCAAGGGAGAGAACGCAGGTTCTTATGGACTATGCGGGCAAGTCAAACGGGCTTGTTATCGGCACGGGAGACCTGAGCGAGCTTGCTCTCGGCTGGTGCACCTACAACGGCGACCACATGAGCATGTACGGGGTCAACGCAAGCATACCGAAAACGCTCATCCGCTGGATGATTGACTGCCTTATCAAAAACGATGTTTTCGCCGCAAGCTCGGAGTATCTGAGGGATATCGTCAATACTCCGATAAGCCCCGAGCTTCTGCCGCCCGACGCAAAGGGCGAAATTGCTCAGCAGACCGAAAGCATTGTCGGCCCATATGCCCTGCATGACTTCTTCCTTTATTATGTGCTCAGATTCGGCTTTGAGCCCGACAAAATATATTTTCTTGCCAAGAAAGCCTTTGCCGAGGATTTCAGCGGCGAAACGGTAATGAAATGGCTCAGAACATTTTATAAGAGATTTTTCTCTCAACAGTTCAAGCGAAGCTGTATTCCCGACGGAGTAAAGGTCGGCAGCGTTTGCCTATCACCCCGAGGCGATTGGCGAATGCCGAGCGATTCAAGCGCCGCAATATGGCTCAAAAAGCTCGACGAAATTGAATTATAAAGAATAAAAATCGCCGCCCGTCAGAACCGTTTAAGGTAATGACGGGCGGTGTTGTCTTTTCAATTAATCATAATGTCCTCGGCACGAGAAAATCAAAACAGCATTATCTTCAACCAAATAAACAAGTCTGTGTTTATCGTCAATACGGCGGCTCCACAAGCCCGAAAGATTCCCTTTCAGCGGCTCGGGCTTCCCCACTCCCTCAAACGGACTGCGGCTTATATCCTTTATAAGCTGATTTATCCTTTTGAGAATTTGCTTATCGTGCTGCTGCCAATAGAGGTAATCATTCCAAGCGTCAAAATCCCATTGAATCCTTTTCGTTGACATAATTACTCCTCTATCAGTTCATGTTCTGCAAGCTTTAACTGACCGGATTTATAATCAGCCAACTTCTGCTCCAGATAACGGATATTGTTTTCGGAATAAAACGGATCGGCGGAAACTTCAAAAGGAATTCGCCTTTCTCTGCTGACTTTTTTGGCAAATATGGTGAAAGCCGCACTCATTGACAGACCCATTTCGGAACATGCCTGCTCCATACTTTTTTTAACATCTTCATCCAATTTGAAATTAACATTAACGGTATGCGACATATTCATCACTCCTTTCTCTGCTTATATTATACACAATAATAAAGAAAAAATCAAGAATTTTTCTTTATATTTTCTTTACATTTTATATTATGTGCATTATTTTAATCTTGATACTCATTGATCATAAAAAGTGCCACAGAGGCTTCAATCTCCGTGGCGCTTTCTTTATTTATCGTATTTATCGTTTTTCAAAACATCTTTTGCGATATATATCGGTCTGCCTTTGGTCTGAATATAGGTTCGGGCGATATATTCGCCGATGATGCCGATGCAGCAAAGCTGGATTCCGCCGAGCAGAAGAATCAGCACAACAATCGTTGCATAGCCCGCAACCGCAATGCCGAAAGCCAGCTTCTGAATGACGACGATTATCAGATAGATAATCGAGAAAAACGAAGTTACAAGCCCGAGAATTGTTGCAATTCTGAGTGGTGCGGTCGTGAAGGCAAAAATACCGTCAAGGGCATATTTGAACAGCTTTCGGAATGACCATTTTGAAGTTCCCGTTGCCCTCTCCTGCACCTCGTATGGGATGAATTTGGTGTTGAAGCCGACCCATGAAAACAGCCCTTTTGAAAAGCGAAAATACTCATCCATGCTGAGAATCGCTTCAACCATCGGGCGGCGGAAGGTTCTGAAATCGCTTGCGCCCTGAACAAATTCCGTATCCGCAAACTTATTGATAAGCTTGTAGAACGAATTTTTGAAAAATGTCAGAACCTTGCCCTCTTTGCGCTTATCCTGAAAGGCGGCAACGCAGTCATATTCCGGCTCGGAATCAAGCATTCTCACCATGTCAAGCGCTATTGCGGGTCTCTGCTGCAAATCTGCATCGATGATCGTCACATAATCCCCCTCGGATTCACGAAGCCCGGCATACATTGCCGACTCTTTCCCGAAATTCCTTGAAAAATTGACGATTTTGACCGGAATATCTCCGTCCATGAGCTTTTGCAGCTCCTTGAAAGTTCCGTCATGGCTGCCGTCATTGACAAAAACTATTTCATAGTCAAAGCCTGCGCCCGAAAAGTCGCTTTTTGCGGCTTCATAGAACAAAGAAACATTTTTTTCTTCATTGTAGCAGGGAACGACAAGCGAAAGCTTCATAAAAGATTCATCCTTTTCGGTTTCAGATTTTTGCGGCGTTTTTAATATCCTCGACTCTGTCCGTCTTTTCCCACGGAAGGTCAACATCGGTTCTGCCGACATGGCCGAGAGCCGCAATCTGTCTGTAAATGGGTTTTCTCAGATCGAGAGTTTTGATAATTGATGCGGGGCGAAGGTCAAAGAGCTTTTTGACGATATCGGCAATATCCGTGTCAGGGATAGCACCCGTTCCGAAGGTGTCAACAAATACGGAAACGGGTTCTTCAACGCCGATTGCATAAGCAAGCTGAACCTCGCACTTCTTGGCAAGAGAAGCCGCAACAATATTTTTGGCAACATAGCGGGCTGCATATGCAGCGGAACGGTCAACCTTTGTCGGGTCTTTTCCGCTGAAAGCTCCGCCGCCGTGGCGGGCATATCCGCCGTAAGTGTCAACGATAATCTTTCTGCCGGTTAAACCGCTGTCGCCGTTCGGGCCGCCGGTTACGAATCTGCCGGTGGGGTTGATATGATAAACCGTGTTGTCATCGAGCATTGAAGCGGGAATAGTCGTTTTTATAACCTTTTCGATGATATCGGCTCTTATCTGCTCGAGCGATACATCGGGTGAATGCTGAGAAGAAATAACGACGGTGTCAACTCTGACGGGTCTGTCGTTTTCGTCATATTCAATGGTGACCTGGCTCTTGCCGTCGGGTCTGAGATATGAAAGCTCGCCGCTCCTGCGAACCTCGGTGAGCTTTGCGCAAAGCTTGTGTGCAAGAGAAATCGGCAGAGGCATAAGCTCCGGGGTCTCGTCGCACGCATAGCCGAACATCATGCCCTGATCGCCTGCGCCGAATCTGTCAACGCCCATGGCGATATCGCCCGACTGCTCGTCAATTGCGGTCATAATCGCACAGGTCTTGCCGTCAAAGCCCATGTCGGAGCTTGTGTAGCCGATATCGCAGATAACATCTCTTGCGATTTTCGGAATATCAATATTTGCTTTCGTGGTAATTTCGCCCATAACAAGAACCATGCCGGTTGTGCAGCAGGTTTCGCAGGCAACTCTGCCCATAGGGTCCTGCTCAAGAATGGCGTCGAGCACGGCGTCGGAAATCTGGTCGCAGACCTTATCGGGATGTCCGCCGGTGACGGACTCGGAAGTGAAGAAATAATGAGACATTTATATGACCTCTTTCAGAAAATATTATCAACGGAAAGCGCCCTACATTTAAGTATCGGTAAAAAACGACCCGCTGAAAGGAGTCTTCAGCGGGCGAAAACACCTTATCTTTCGGCAAAAGCCGCAGGAATTAGCACCTTGCATAACACAGGTTGCCGGGCTTCACAGGGCCTGTCCCTCAGCCGCTCTTAATAAGGACATATTCTATTGACAATTTATTATACAATGATACTCGAATTTTGTCAACACCCGTTCGTTAACAATCCGTAAACTTTATAATTCTGATTTTGGGGACAGTCGCACGTCCCGAAAAATGAAGAAATGAAGCGTGTCTGCGGCACATAACGGTAGGGGCGACCCGTCTCCTACGGTTGCCGACTGAAAACGCCCGGTATCAGCACAATTCCCTTGTAGGGAACGCTGTTCTCAGCGTTCCGGGAAAACGTCAGAAATCATCGGCAATACCGTTAGGGAAGAACAGCGTTCTCCCGCTTGAAAACACACAAATCTGCAATAAACCCGTAGGGTTCGGCGTCCCCGACGAACCGATTCGCCAAGGGCGAATAATTTGATAAATTATCCCATAAAACGATATATTTTTTATTAATCCAAAACGGCGGGAGCAATCCACTGCCCTACCGATTCAGGAATATTCAGGTAGGATCGACACTGCGCGGTCGCCCAATAAAGCGAAACGAATCTACTTCGTTCCATACACGGAATCGGTTATATATCCCTGCAATCCAAAGTAGTTGGCAAACACAGTTGGTCAAACGATAAGCACTAAAACAGGGCAAAGGATTGCCGGTGCGATGCTGTTGTCGGAGCCGGTATTAAAGTTAATTTTTATAAAAATTCTAAGATTTTATCAAAATTGATTAGGAAGCAATAAAAGCCGTTGACAGGGCATTATTGGCATGATATAATGCAAAGAGGGAAATAAAAGCAGGTTTTTAAGCCACTGAGACAAATTTTTTGAAAAAATTTGAAAAATTTTCAAAAAACAGTGAACTTTTTGATAAGAACTGTTGTCTTAGTTAATACAAGGAATAAAAACTTGAAAAGCTTTTATTCTTGATATTAAAAACGGAGGTTACTCAAAATGAAAACAGTCAAAAAACTAACCGCAATTATCCTCTGCTTCGTTATGCTCCTCGGAGTTTGCATAACAAGCGCATCAGCCCTTGAAATCGGCGACACGGTGGAGTTCACTTATATCGCTGAAGGTCCATCTGGAGATGACTACACCGAAACTTGGATTTATGCAGGAACTGCAAAAGAAGGAATCAACAAAGTTCAAAACGATAATCCGGATGTTGATCTTTGCTACGAATTCAACGTCGAAAAAGCAGGTTATTACTCATTCACAAAGCGAGATTCGGATTATATTTACACAAACATTGCTGAAACATATGAAAACGGCACAGCAAAAAATTACGCAGATTATATATTGAACGAAGTTGAAGATGAATTCGGAACATTCTATTATTCGAAGATTTGCTATCTTGAGGAAGGCGTTCATTTAATAAAAGTTGACGTCGATGTTGATTATGAGCAGTCCTTTAAGATTGAATACTTTGCCGACAGTATAACCGATGTTAGATTTGAAGATGAAACTGATAAAATTTTGTTCGAAGATTGCGGAGATCTTGAAGACTCATATGAAGATATGCTGTATATTTGGGCAAACTATTCAATAGAGTTTTCAAATTCAAAAACTGTTGAGTGTCACGATATAAACTGCTTGCTTGATAATGAACTGGCAAAAGGCGAAAACACCGTTTTAATGCAGCTTCCCGGTTTTGAAAAAGAAATTACAATTTATTATTATGAAACATCAGACTTTATCGAAAGCATTGAACTGAGCAACGTTGATAACTATCTTGATGCATATGAATACTATGACGGAAATTATGGCTATTACAATTATTATAATGAACAGGTAACCGTTAACTTCAAAGACGGAACAAAACAAACATTCACTTATCTGTATGACGGTGATAATTACATTACCTTACCCTGCGGAAAAGATTTATGGCTTGGCATTTATCACACTACCGATGATTTTGATGAATCGGGTGTTGAGAAGCCGTTTTTGGTTGCGCGTATTGGCGAGACAAGATATGTTGAAAAAGAATGCAATATTAAAATAGTATCATTCAGAAGTAACTTTAACTATTTTTCAGAAAATGTGTCTTGGTATATTGAAAGGCTCGGTTATTGGCTTGGATATAACAATGAGCAGCTTTTAAATGACGGCGATATTGCTAATTGGGTAAGCGCAAACATTTACGAATTCAAATATTATACTTCTCTCATTTTCGATGAAATCTCATTGTTCATTCAATATTATCTTTAATCTCTGCATCTGATTATTAACTAACGGGCAAAGAGGAGCAAAAATAAACTCAGCCGCCGTGGTCATCGGACTTCGGCGGCTGTTCTTTTTTGAGTTGTATGAATAGAGGAATTACACGGTCAAATAAAGATACGCTCTGACTATGACCGATTGTTATTGCTCCGCAATAGCTGATTGTTAACTCCCTCAGGCGCAATACGCCAGCGTCTCGCCGATGTTGCCCCTCAAGGAGAAGGCGAAAAAATAACGGCTCAATTCTTATACGGGACAGGCTACCCGTCCCCTACGGTTGCCGACTGAAAACGCC
>CAYXVM010000108.1:0-6792 GCA_964468465.1 uncultured Clostridium sp. | reverse complement strand
ACCCTGAGAAACATGAATGCTTTTATACATTTCAATCGGTTCGCCGTTTATCTGCGGGTTCATATCAGCACCCGTGAGGGCAATAACCGTTTCGCAGTCAAATTCGGCGGTAATTCCCGAAAGAGTCATTTCAATAACGCCCTCGCCCTGAGAATTTCCGACAAGCAGATTTGCAAGCCTTGCGGAATAGGAATCCATTGCGCCGTTGGGCGAAAAGCCCGATTGCATAAAACCGAATCTGCCCAAATCCTGAACGGTCGAAAGCGGACCGGGAGTTATAATTTTAAGATTCATTCCGTTCCTCCCGTTATCAAAACCTGATATTCTCCGCTTTCAACGAGAGCGGAAATGCGGTCATATTCTTCAAGGCTTATCGGCTCAAACTTAATATAATCCCCTGATTTATAAAGAATCGCTTCGGCTCGGTTGGGGTCATAGGGCTTGACGGGCGTCTGACCGATCAAACGCCAGCCGCCGGGAGAGGCAAGCGGATAAATTCCCGTCTGAGCGCCGCCGATACCGACCGCACCGGCAGGAATAAGCGTTCTCGGGCTGTCAAGTCTCGGGGTTTCGATTCGTTTATCCATGCCGCCGAGATAAGGGAAGCCGGGCAGGAAACCAAGCATATAAATCAGGTATTCCGTGCCCGAATGAATTCCGATAACCTGCTCACGGCTGAGACCCGTATGAGCGCAGACATCCTCCATGTCGGGGGCAAACTCGCTTTCATAGCAAACGGGAATATGAAACACCCTTTTTTCGCCGCCCGACGAGGGAGAATACCGCTTCATTATCTTTTCAATCTTCTTCTGAAGCTTCTTTCCGCTGATAACGGCAGGGTCATAGTAAACCGTGACCGAACGGAAGGTCGGCACACAGCTTATTATCCCCGATTTTGAGTTCAGAGCAGCGGAAGAACTCAGATACTTTATTTTTGCGTTGGTTTCTTCGCTGATTTCACGGGAAAATTCAACCGTTAACGCCGAATCACCCGCAGGCAGAAAAGAAATATCGTTCATATCAATCTCCGAAAGATTTTATCTCAATGGTTTTGTCAAACCATGTCTTGCAGGTTTCCTTAAGACCGAGAGCACTGTTGACAAGCTCTTTCATAAGGGTAACTATCGAGCAGGTTATTTCGGTTCCGAATCCGTCAATTGCGGGAATGAGCCAGCCGTACATATCAATCATTCCGCTTCTGCTCGCAGTTATCATAGCCTGCTCCTCAAGCTTTGCATCGTGCATAACCTCGGGTTTTTCAAGAATATAAGCAAGCATTGCAATCATTGCATAGCAGCCCCAATCAGAAACAGTTGCGGTGATAATGTTATCCGCCTTGGTGCGAACGGCGATACCTCCGCCGCAGCCGCAGCGGCAAGCGCCCGGAGCAGCATAGGGAATATTCTCGTTAAGATAATCCCCTATCGTTCCCATGCCGATTTCGTTGCCCAAATCGCCGATTGCGATATTGAGAACGCCCATTTCTTTCAGTTTATCAAAAAGGATATCCTGCTTTGCTTCAATCTCGGTAACATCAAGTCCCGTTGCGTTATGATAAACACCCTTTGCATTTTCGCCGGGGCATTCAATGCTGATAACTGCCTTGGGAACGCCTTGAGCGATAATCGAATCGGCGCATTCCGCCGCCTTGGCTTTATCCTTTGTGAAGGTCAGAACGCCCATTGAAACGGGATACTCACGAAGCTCGGCAACGGATTTATAAAGATGCAGACCAACACACGCCGAAAGGTTTTCAACCGCTTTGAGATTATCCTCAGGGCAGATGATAACGGGCTTTGCGCCGAACGCCTTAACAAGCGCACGGGCAAGCAGAACTGAGCTGACGATGCCGTCCATCTCGGCTTTTTTGAACGGAAGAAGCACAAACCCCGTCATAATATAAACAAGGTCGCCTTCTTTTATCGTTTCGGCAAGCTTTTTCGCGCTGTTTACGCAAAGAGGCTCGCCCGTATATTCTCTTGAAGCTTTATAAAGGAGCTTGCAGACGCCGTAACCCCTCGGGTCAAGGTTTGAAAGGTCGTCAAGGCTGCTGCCGAGATTAAGCAAGGTAATTTCCTGCTGAGTCATATTATTTTGCCTCCTCAACATCTGTTGCGGTCATGAATTCATTATAGACATAATCCTGAATGTTCTTGAGCATTTCGCTTGCCTTTCCGCCGACGGGCTTGCCGTCAACCTCGCTCGCCGCAAGGCAAAGAGAGCCTGAGGAAGAAACGATAACCTCGTCTGCATTCATCATCTCGTCAAGAGTGAACGGATGCTCATCAACCGCATAGCCGAGAGCCTTGCAAGCCTTGATAAGGTGAGCTCTTGCGATGCCGGGGAGAATGAGGTGGTCTGTCGGAGCAGTCTGGAAAACGCCGTCCTTGATGATGTGAACATTGCTGTGAGCGCATTCTGTTACTCTATCACCCCTGTGAAGAACGGTTTCGTCACAGCCGAGCTGCTTTGCTCTTTCGGAAGCCATAACGCTGGGAATGAGGTTAAGGGTCTTTATGTTGCAATGGAAAAATCTTGTGTCCTCCATTGTTGTAAGCTTGATTTTTGCATATGTATCAACAATATCCTTGGGGATAATCGTTATCCAAAGGTTGCCGGCGCCCTCGGTGAAAACATGGTTGCGGACTCCCGTGCCTCTTGTAAGCTGCCAATAAACGAAGTTTTCGCCTGTATCCATCTTTGAAACCATGTCGTTAAGGATATCGCCGAGTTCCTTCTTTGAATGAGGAATAACCATTTTGAGCAGAGCGGCGCTGTTGAAGAAGCGGTCAAGATGCTCATCGAGCGCAAAAATCTTATAATTTCTGCTGTAGGTTGCGTCATAAACGCCGTCTCCAAAGAAGCAGACACGGTCGTTCATGGGAACGGTCATTTCCTCAAGTTCACCGAATTTTCCGTTGTAATAGCCAAGCTTTTCCATAATCTTTTCCTCCAAAATATGTGTGTTGGTTCTTCAATAAAAAAAGGCACCAAAACAAACAGTTTCAGCGCCTTTGCTTTATAATAAGTATATGACACGAAAATTATTTTGTCAAGATTAATCAAGAAACGGATAATATTTTTTGATTTTCGCCTTATTGCACTAAAATTTTCGGTTTTATGCCGTTTTTAAAGGGATTCAGCGAAATAATTTCAGTCCATTCTTGCCGCAACCTCGGCGAATGCATCGGCAATGGTTTTCTGAGTTTCGGGACCCATTGAATTTGTCTCGTGATAATGACCGTTGCCGAATTTATCGTTGGTTTTGTTAAGATAGGGCTGAGTGGGATGAAGAACAAAATCATTGGGCGGAACAACATAGCCCGACATATCGTTTGAAACGCCGAAAACAATCAGATTCGGGTCGTTCGCTATCTCGGCAAGGGGCTTGGGATTGATTTCTCCGCCCTTACCGACCGG
The DNA here is from genome assembly GCA_964468465.1 of uncultured Clostridium sp. Lineage (GTDB taxonomy): Bacteria > Bacillota > Clostridia > Oscillospirales > Acutalibacteraceae > CAG-177. Next base: position 3,372 of record CAYXVM010000108.1, on the reverse strand, counting down.
CGATTTGTCGGCGGTCAGATAACTGCCGTAAACCGTTGAAACAAAGCTTTCGCCGGGAAGAAGCAGAATTTTAACTCCGCCTATCGACATATATGTCATTTCGGTCATCATTGCGATGCCGATATCGCTTTTATCGCAGGGATAAGCCTTGAAGCTCATAACATTGCGCATTGCAAGCAATGTCAGAACATAGTTGCCAACGGGCAGATAAAACGGCTGCTGAATTATTTTCATTTCAGGCTTCAGCTCAACATCGTTATCAATCTTCTGAGAAGCGTCGGCAAGCATTTTTGCCTGAAGCTTTATGCAGTTGACTCTGTCATCCTTGTCAAACTCTGCGGCGTCCATTGCGCCGATTGCGCCGATTCCGAAAAGAACATCCGCTCCGTTTTCGGATTTTATCTGCTCACGCATAAAATACGGATATTCACCGCTGAGCATACGGTTGCCGCCGCCGAGAGAATTGGGGTGACCGCCGAAATTCATAATCCAGATATCGTTTGAGCCGTCATCAGGCACAAAACGAAGCCTTGAAAGAACCTCATGCTTATCGGTGAAGCCTCTGCGGGTGTAAAGTCCGTCCTTAACGGTGATATTTCCGCTGAAAAGCTTTCCCGGTTTTCTGTTTTCATATGCCTTTTCGGAAACCTCAACGGCTTTCTTCATCAGCATATCCATATATTCGGGATCTTTGCCGTCGGAGGGGATTCCGAGAACATTGGCCTTGCCCCAATAGCCGAGAGTGTCAATGCCCGAATGGCTGTGAGTGCAGCTGAAATTGATGCACTTGCAGCCATTGATTTTGGGCGAAGCCATAATCATTGAACGGATTTTGTTAATCTCTATTCTCGTCATGCCGACAACATCTGCGCCGAGCCAGAGCATACCCTCGTCACCGCCACAGTCAATCCAGACTGCGCTTATGTAAACGGGAGAGAGAACTCCCTCCATTTTATGACCCGAGCCGTGACCCGCAATCCAATATGTTTTGCCGCTGTTAATATCGGGCATAATTTCGTCACGGGCAAAACCCGCTCTGTAAGCCGAACCGCCGAATTTCAAGGTTTCAGCCTTTTCAATCTTCGGAGCGGTTTCATTTTTGCAAACCTTTTTGCCGTAGTTTTTGGTAATTGCGGCAATGCCTTTTGAAGCAAGATCCATTATATTCATATTCTTCACCTTTCCTTTTGGTTCAGCAGTTTTTGCCGAATTTATAAATGCTCTGAGACTCGATATCAAAATTCGGCAAAATCACGGGAGGAATGCCCGCATTGACCGTCAATGACGATATCATCGTTCTCGCATAAGGGAACAGCTCCTTATAGGTCTGAACATGGAGCAGTTCTTTTTTGATTTCGGGGTTATAGTTGAATATTCCGAGAATAACGGCTTTGATATAGAATTTATCCTTATCTGCCTTGTCATATACCTCAACGGTAAATTCGCCTATGCAGGTGTTGTTCGGAGAATACTTGACATTATAGGAATATTTATTTTCAAATTCTATTCTTGCGCCGTTCTCATGCTTGTTGACAAACTGAATTTCTTTAGCCTTAAAGGCTCTGAAGGTTACATTATTCGGCATATCAAAGCACCTCTGCCTTCTCAATTACTATCGGTTCAACGGGAACCGACTTATTTCCGTCTGCGCCGATAGTTCTTTCTGTTTCAAGGAATGAATCAACAACCTCCATGCCCTTAATAACCTTGCCGAAAGCGGCATAGCTGCCGTCCAGGAAGGTTTCGTCGCCGTAACAGATAAAGAACTGAGACGAAGCTGAATTGAAATCGTTTGAAGTTCTCGCCATCGAAACAACTCCTCTTGTGTGAGAGAGTGTGTTCTGCCTGAAGCCGTTCTGAGCGAACTCGCCGAAAATCTTATCCTTGCTGCCGCCCATTCCCGTTCCGTCAGGGTCGCCGCCCTGAGCCATGAAATCATCAATGACTCTGTGGAAAGTCAGTCCGTCATAGAAACCGTCGGATACAAGCTTTACGAAGTTGTCAACCGTCTGAGGAGCATATTCGGGATAAAGCTCAATAATAAACGATCCGCCGTCTTTCATCGTGAATTTAACCTGAGGATGCTCGCCGTCTGAGAGCGTTTCCGAGCCGTATTCAATACCGGGCTGTACAATTTCAGATGTCGTATCGTTCGGAGTAGTTGTTGTGACATCGCTTTCGCCGCCCGAGCAGGAAGCAAAAAGAAGCAAAACTCCGAGAATCAAGGCGGTTGTTTTTATTATCCTTTTCATATTATCAATCTCCGTTCGTTTTATGTTTATTTAATTATACAATTTATGTTATAAAATATCAACAGTTTATTGAGATTGTTAACCGAAATTTTGCAATTTGAGATTTCGGAATAGCATTCCTCAAAGGTTTAAAATGAAAAAGAAAAGCTCCCGCCGAAAAAGCGGGAGCCGAAAAGCTTGTAATATTTGATTTAAGAATTAATAATTCTCTTTTCTTACTTCAAAGAAGCTCTGAGGATGAGCGCATACGGGGCAGACATCGGGAGCCTTTTTGCCGATTACAAGGTGACCGCAGTTGCGGCACTCCCACATGGTTTCCTCTGACTTTTCAAAGACCTTCTGCATCTCAACATTGTTGAGCAAAGCTCTGTAGCGCTCTTCGTGTGATTTCTCGATTGCGCCGACCATACGGAATTTTTCAGCAAGCTCTGTGAAGCCCTCTTCTTCGGCTTCCTTGGCAAAGGTTGCATACATATCGGTCCACTCATAGTTCTCGCCCTCTGCGGCATGAAGCAGGTTATCCGATGTGCCGCCAAGCTCGCCGAGAGCCTTGAACCACATTTTTGCGTGCTCTTTTTCGTTATCTGCGGTTGCAAGGAAAATTGCGGCTATCTGCTCATAGCCCTCTTTTTTGGCTACCGATGCAAAATAGGTGTACTTATTTCTTGCCTGTGACTCGCCTGCGAATGCTGCCTGAAGATTTTTTTCGGTTTTTGTACCTTTGAGTTCCATTTTAACTGCTCCTTTTCCTTCATTTTCGGTTTCTTCGACTCTTTCAAAGTCTGATGCAGGGTGCTTGCAGAGCGGGCAGATAAAATCTGCGGGAAGCTCGTCACCCTCGTATATATAACCGCAAATTGTGCAGCGGTAATATACCTTTGCGGTGCTTTTCTTTTCGGGCTTCGGCTTGATGTTCTTATGATAATAATCATAAGTTACGCTCGTTTCAGCCGAAAGCTCGTCGCAATCCGTAACTTCTGCAATAAACAGAGTGTGCGTTCCGAGGTCGGTTGAAGAAATGACCTTTGCGGAAATAAATGCGTTGGTGTGCTCGGTAATGTAATAAATACCGTTTTCGCTGCGTTTGACAGCTTCATAGCCCTCAAACTTGTTAACCTCG
>CAYXVM010000107.1:0-6807 GCA_964468465.1 uncultured Clostridium sp. | reverse complement strand
CCTGTTTTTGCGATTACTGCAAGCTCCTCGGGATTTTCGGCAACTCCGCCGCCTCCGCCGCCGAGGGTGAATGCGGGTCTGATGATGATGGGATAGCCGATTTTCTCCGCTATTTCAAGAGCTGTTTCAACATCGTTTGCAATTTCCGACGGAATAACGGGCTGACCGATTTCTTCCATAGTGTCACGGAACATTTTTCTGTCCTCTGCCTTGTCGATTGCTTCAGCATTTGTTCCGAGAAGCTTAACGCCCATTCTGTCGAGGTAGCCGTCCTTGCTCAGCTGCATGGCAATGGTAAGACCTGTCTGACCGCCGAGACCTGCAAGCAGGCTGTCGGGGTGTTCTTTTTCGATGATTCTCTTAACTGTTTCGGCTGTGAGCGGTTCAAGATAGATTTCGTCCGCAAGAGCCTTGTCCGTCATTATTGTTGCAGGGTTTGAGTTGACAAGAACAACATCCAGGCCTGCGTCCTTGAGAACACGGCATGCCTGAGTTCCCGCATAGTCAAATTCGGCGGCCTGTCCGATAACAATGGGACCCGAGCCGATTACCATGACTTTTTTAATGTCTTTGTTGATTGGCATATTTTAACCTCCCTGTATTTCTCTGTATAATCAATCTTTAAGAAGCTTAACAAGCACTGCTTTCTGAGCGTGAAGCCTGTTTTCTGCTTCTTCAAATATTTCTTTTGCATGTTCTTCAAATACCTTTGCCGTGATTTCCTCCTCACGGTGAGCGGGCAGACAATGCAGAACGATTGCATCGGGCTTTGCAACAGCCATTACGCTGTCGTTAATCTGATAGCCTGCAAAGATTTTCTTTCTGCGCTCAGCTTCGCTCTCCTGACCCATTGAAGCCCAGACATCGGTATAAAGAACATCGGCATCCTTAGCGGCTTCATAGATATCGGAAGTGCACTTGAAATCGCCGTTTTCGCTTGCCCATTTCATGATTTCAGGGTCGGGCTGATGGCTGTCGGGGCAGCCGATGCTGACGGACATGCCCATTTTGATTCCGCCGACAATCAGCGAGTTTGCCATGTTGTTGCCGTCGCCTATGTAGCAGAATTTGTTGCCCTTGATTGAACCCTTGATTTCGCGAATAGTCATAAGGTCTGCAAGAACCTGGCAGGGATGGCAGTAATCGGTGAGACCGTTAATAATGGGAATATTACCGTATTCGGCGAGTGTTTCAACATCGCTCTGCTTGAAGGTTCTGATCATGATTCCGTCAAGGTAGCCCGAAAGAACTCTTGCCGTGTCCTTAACGGGTTCGCCTCTGCCAAGCTGGATATCGTGGGAGCTGAGGAACAGAGCAGTTCCGCCGAGATCATACATGCCGACCTCAAAAGAAACTCTTGTTCTTGTTGAGGATTTAAGAAAAATCATTCCGAGGGTCTTGCCCTTGAGCAAGTGATGCTCAATGCCGTGCTTCTTTTCGTACTTGAGCTGGTCGGCGAGATTGAGAATCTCATTGATTTCGTTTGTGCTCAGATCCATGAGCTTCAATAAATGTTTCATATATTCCTCCATGTAATTATTTACAAATTATGCATATATTTTGAATAATTATACACAAAATAGTTTTATATGTCAACATCAAAGTGCATATATATTCGCACTAAAAACAATGGTGTTTAGACTTTTCCGACAAAAATTCCTTAATTTTAAATTATATAATATTATTTTGCTGTTTTTATTCTGAATAGTAAAATTGGCAAACTATTCAGAAAAAAATCGCCGTTCAAAAAATGAACGGCGAAAAAATCAAATATAAAATGTATCAATAAATGAAATAACGGCAAAGCCCGCCGTTCCGAAAGAGCAGCAGCTTTTTGCAAAATAGTTTTTGACCGTTCTTTTTTTCATTGATTATCACCTGTAAATTCGATTAATGAGAAATTCTGTTCTTGCGAGAATCCAAGCACATTAAACAGCACAAGCACTCTGCCGTATTCCGATGGGTTGATTTCTTTTATTTGGCTCAGCGAACAGTAGCGGGGGTCGATAACGGTAATTACTTCAAAGTGCTCCGCAATCAAAGGAATGAACTCGTTTGCGTAGCTGTCTTTGATTATCAGAAGCTTCCGACCGTTTCGGTTTGTGTTGTTTTTGACTGTGCAGACACCGTAATTGCCGCCGAGAAAATAAAGAAATTTGTCTTTCTGAGAAAGGTATTCATCAAAATATAATGAATCATATTCTTTATCCTTGACGGTGAGAGTGAAATCGGTTCCGGTGCGGTAAACGCTGATTGAATCGGGCTTTATTCTTTCGTTAAGCGTTTTTGAATAAAGCGTTCCATTAAAACCGTCAGTTACGGTTTCTACGCTGAAAGCTGATTCGGGCAGGGGAGTGTAACCGAGCTTTTGACCTGCGGCGGTATATGCCGCAAAGGCTGATGACGAAGTCCAATGATGGTCGGTTCTGTAATAAGCATAATCCGTTTCGGCAATTTCCCGGGAAACATCAATCACATCAATTCCGCTGAGTTTCCCGATACAGTATTTATTATACTCCGATTCATCCTGAACATCAAGATATTTCGGCAGATTATTTTTTAACATTTCCTGAGCCGTCGGCACAAGCATAAAATCAAAGGGAGTTTCGGGATATCTCGATTTGAGTTTGTTGAGAGATGAAATATTCCTGTCGGTCAGGGTATAGTCAACATTCCTGAAGGTTTGAAAAAGGCTTCCGTCAATCTCAAAAACGCCGTTTATTTCATTCTTGCCGATTGATTTGTCAAGCCGGTTTTTGATTTTGATAAATTGCTCTCTCAGCACAAAATGGTCTGAAAAATATGCGCTGACGCCTTTCATAAAACTGCGGTTTTTATAGCTCTGAAAGCTGAGCGTCGGAAACTCTGCAAGCGTTTTGTTTTCGTTATAGCTTACGGTCTCCTTTTCACCGAACAGAGTAAAAGCAGGAATAATTATAATGATCAGAAAAAAGAGAACTGTTCTCAAAACTTTCGTTTTCATGACTGCTCCTAAAAGTTGAAATAAAGAAACGGATTATATGATGCGTCAACAAGGTAAGCAATGCAGGCGGTTAAGCCTGCGCCCTCGCCGATAATTGCAATGATTTCGCCGTAATTCTTTTTGCTCTTCAATTCCTTGCATATTCTTAGCGGTAAGCCCGTTGAAATAATTGCGGCGGCAATGAGAGTTACTGCGTAGTTATGAAGCGCATTGAGCGTGAATGTATCAAGCAGTGAACCTGCCGAGCCAAACATTGCTCCGATAAACGAAAGCTCATCGGCAGGGGAAGATATTTCAAAAATAACCCAGCCTATAACGACTGCAAGCAAAGTGTAGATATGCTTAACGGACGACGGAAGCTTTTTAAGAAGAGAGGCAAAAACAAATTTTTCAAGTATCAGAATTACGCCGTAATAAAGTCCCCAGATTATAAAATTCCAGCTTGCTCCGTGCCACATTCCGGTTAAAAACCAAACTATAAGAAGATTTAAAACCGTTCTGCCCTTGCCTTTTCGGCTACCTCCGAGCGGAAAATAAACATAGCTTTTGAACCAGCCGCCGAGGGTCATATGCCATCTGCGCCAGAATTCCGATACGCTCGATGAATTGTAGGGATAATCGAAATTCTTCGGAAAATTGAAGCCGAGCATCTTTCCGAGACCGATTGCCATATCGCTGTAGCCCGAAAAATCAAAATAAATCTGAAGCGTAAAGGCTATTATTCCAAGCCATGCGGTTAAAGCGGGCAGAGAAGAATAATTCATCGCTTTAATCTCTGTCCAAAGCTCGCCGACGGAGTTTGCAATAAGAACCTTTTTGCAAAGACCGCAGATAAAAATTGAAATTCCGTCGCTGATTGTTTCTATATTTATTTTTCTGTATTCAAGCTCTCTTGCGACATCTTCATACCGAACTATGGGGCCTGCAACGATTTGCGGGAACATTGTAACGAACGCCGCAAAGTCGATAAAGCTCTTTTGAACTTTAATATTTCTTCTGTATAAATCAATGGTGTAAGACATTGATTGGAAAGTGAAAAAGCTGATTCCGATAGGCAGGGGAAGATTAGGATTATGAAGCGATAATCCGAAAGAATTAAGCGTTTCAACAAAGAATCCGCTGTATTTGAAAACTCCGAGCAGAGAAAGGTTCATTACAATTGATACAATCAGACAAAGCTTTCTGACAGCGTCTCTGCCGTCATTTTTATCCATTATTCTGCCTGCGGTGTAATCAATCAAAGTTGATATGATCATTATAACAACATAAACCGGCTCGCCCCATGAATAAAAGAGCAAGCCGGTTAAAAATAAAATACTGTTTTTAAACCTGAACGGAACTGCATAATAAAGCAGTAACGCAACAGGCAGAAACATAAACAGAAATACGGGCTCAGAAAAAACCATAAATATAAGTCTCCGAAAAGATTTTATTTATTTGATGCGCTGTCAATAACGCCCTGAACGGCGTCGGGGTTTTCGCATATGCAAATGATAACTGTATTTCCTTTTGTGATAACCGAGGCAGAATCAATTTTGGGAACCTGGTCGGGTCCGTAGCTTCCGTAGCCTTCACGGAGATAGTCAATTCTTGTCTGAACGGCATCGGCAACCGTCTGTCTTGCCGAATCGTCAACGCAATTGAAAACAGCTATTTCATCGGCTGTTGCGCTGCTTCCTGCATAAAATGCAGCCTTTGTGCAGAGTGAAGAATCAATTCCGTAAATTGAATATGCGGCTTCCTGAGTGCTTTTTTCAAGCTCCTCGCCGAATTGAAGCTCTGAATTCAATGCATCTGCAATGATATCGGCGTCGTAATTTCCGCCGTCTTTTGTGCAACCGAAAAAGGTCAATGCCATAACTGCGGCAATGAATACCGCCCAAATCTTTCTCATATTTTGTCTCCCCGATGGTTTATGAATTTTCAATCAGATAATTTAGCCAGATTTCACAGTATTTTTTCTTAAGATGAACTCCGTCACTTGCCGCTTCGGGAGGTAAAGCCCCGTCGCTTCCCCTCATTGCTTCTGCAGGAGCAATATAATGAATTCCTTTGTCTGCCGCAAGCTTTTCGATTTTTTTATTAAGATTATTTATCGTCGTGTTGTTGCAACCGTAGTTGTTTTCGTCAGATGCTTTTTTGCTTATCGGAAGAATTGATTGAAGATATATTTCTGCTTCGGGAACTCTTTCGTGAACTGCATCAACAACCTTTGCGTATCTTCTGATAAATTCGTCCGTGTTAGGCCATCCGCATTCATTGTCGCCGAACATAAGATAGATTTTTTCAAAATGTTTTCCGTTCAGTTCGTCAATGACGGGAACATTGCTTCCCGAAACGGATTTCGTGAACACCGTGTCAACATTAAGACCGACAACGGCATAAACATTGTCAACAAGTCCGTAATTTTTGCAGTCGAGAACTCTTGAATTGCCGACGAAAGCGCAGTTATCAAAGTAGCTGTAATCGCCTTTTGCGGGAGCGGTTGTTGCCTTTGCTGTGGTCTTTAATTCAGGATAAGTCCACGGCAAGGTAAACAGATTTGTTGAGGATTGTTCCGCAACTTTTGATGATGCGGTTGCGGGAGCTTTTGTTGTTGGCTTTTTGGTTGTTTTAACAGCTTCCGAAGTCTCTGCGACGGTTGAATCGGTTTCGGCAATCCCGGTTGTTCTGATTGCTGTTGAGCCTTCCGTTGAAGCGGCTTTTGTGCTTGAAAAAACCGTTGAGCCTGATGAAGTGCTTTCGGCTGCCGATATCAAATCGGGAGATAATAATTTTATTCCGGCAAAACATGCGGCGCCGACAACTATTATTCCGCAGATAAAATATATAACCTTTGTATATGATTTATTACTCATGAGCAGTATGCTCTCCTTAATCTGATTTCAGTATTTATTATTTTACATTAAGTGCAAAAATAAATCAATGTATATTTAGTTACAGATTAATAACAAATTATTACATTTTTAATTGAAAATCACCAAATTATATGACTGAATTATTAATGAAAGCCAAAAAGAAAAGCAACCTGTATTACACGATGCCGAATCGACAATACAAGTTGCTTTTTGTTATTAAAAATCAGTTTCTTTTGATTCATCGCTCAGCGCGACGATCCGATGTTATTTTGCGGGGCAATGGTTGGTTGCAATTATATCAATTCCCGTGTCAAGAATATTTTCAATAAGAACATCTCCGAGAGTTACGGGGGCTTTGACTTCAACCTCCGAAATCTTCTTCATGCAGTCGAATATTTTCTCTTTCGGAATTGATCCTGCGGATTTACAGGGAACGACATTGTGAACACCGCCGCTGACCTTAACCGTTGTTGCAAGGCTTCTTACGGGATGAGTGCATTCCGTTCTTGCATAAGCATCGCCCCGTTTGCAGGTGTTGCCCGTGACTGAGATTATTTCGCCGCTGTCGCTGAGCTCAACGGTAATTCCGCAGCCCATGGGGCAGGCAACACAAATTATATTTTTCTGCATAAGTCACACCTCCACCGAAATTTCAAGCTTTCCGCCCTCGGAGAACTTTTTGAGCATATCGTTTTTGATAACGACATTCTCCATTTCTCCCGGAGCAAGGCGGGGACGCTTTTTGCTTATGATTTCTTCGCCGTTATATTTTACAACGGTTTTGGCGTTTTTATAAACCTCACCGACTCTGAAATAAAGCTTAACATCGCCATCGTTTTTGATGTTGATTTTCTGAGGAACAATATAGCGAACGCCGTTAACGCCTTTTGCGGTTATGTATTCGGGTTCTTCGGATTTGCCGAGAACATAGCGTGCCGCTCCTTCGCCTGCGGTCTGGCTTTCAAG
>CAYXVM010000106.1:0-6809 GCA_964468465.1 uncultured Clostridium sp. | reverse complement strand
GGGGTCCTCCTTGTCAATTCTTGCACGAACCTCTTCCACTGAAAGCAAATGCTCCTCTGCAACATAAATATCATAAAGACGCCAGGTTTCTTCGACCACTGTTTTTGTTTTCGAGAGAGAATTGCCGAATTTTGTTTTGACTTTGAATTCTTTGCCTCCGTCTTTAACCTTGAAAATCTTGTTCTTGGGAGGCTCATATGATTCAAATGCTTCGTCGGACTCTTCGCTGCCGATTATCTGATCCGCAAGGAATTTGTCATCAATTTTATAAATGTTGACTGTTTCGGGAATGTCGCTTTCCGATGAGCCGTCAAGTCGGGCGATGTCAATGCAGGCAGCCCGGAAGTTTTTCGGCATTCCGGCTTTTGTCAATGGCGTGCAGTATATTTCAACGGGCGGAACTTCAGTGAATTCCTTTTGCCAGCTGCTGTAGAACAATTCATTTGATACTTTTGCCTTGTCGGCTCTGATTATCAACCTTTTTAGAGAATCGGAAAGCACAGATCCCTCGATGGTTTTTATATTTGCGGGAATATCAAGCTCTTCAAAACCACAGTCATCAAATGCGCTTATGCCAAGCTTTTTTAATCCCTTTGGAATGTTGACCGTTTTAAGCATACGGCATCCTATGAAAGCACAATAACCGATTTCCTTGACTTTTTCGGGAATTATTATTTCGGTAAGTGATTCATCGCAACGGAACATATCATCAGGAATTATTGTAAGATCCTTCGGCAACCGTACCTTTTCAAGAGCTTTGCAAGATGCAAATGCATATTTTTCTATTGTTTCCACGGAATCGGGAATATAAATCTCTTTCAAGCTTTCGCAATTACGAAAGGCAGATTCTTTTATTGTTTTTACGCCATCGGGGATGTTGATTTCTTTCAGCTTTTCGCATCCGTCAAAAGCATTTCTTCCGATATAAACCACGCTGTCGGGAATAATAATCTTTTCGATTTTATCGGAAGGAGGGTTTTTGTTGTCTTTTTCAGGAACATAATTGAATGCTCGGTATCCGATGGCGTTGACGCTATCGGGGATCTGAACAACGGTGTCATTGCCCCTGTACTTCTTAAGTAAACCATCAACAATAATAAAATCTTGTTCGCTCATAACAATTCTCCTTTTTGTTTTAATAATATCATTTTAATTTGGAAATTTAAATGCTTTTCTTGCGTTTTTTGTCGGATACGGCATTCTTAAGCTTTTCCGACGATGAAGCAAACGCATCCGGGTCTGTTATGTCGGCGCGGATGCCGTCAACAATCAGATAAGCATTGACTTTGATGCCCTCATCCTCGGCCTGATTGATGAGGCGGTAAGCAAGCTCGTTGCAGTATGACCGGACATTTCCGGCAATTTCTGCACCGCAGGGTTTTTGAAAATAAACTTTTCGTGATACCGGGAGCTTCCCATAAGTACGATAACTCCCGTGTCTTTGTTCATAACATCATCTCCTTCCGGCTTTTGCCGTGTTTTTATGACTATATTATACAATTATCGATGTACTAAAAAGCGGACAACAAGCCGTTTTGGGCTTCGGGATTTAGATGTAGCCGCCGGCATCACCAAAGGCATAATCTCCGATTAATCCGTAGTATAAATCGTGTGAAAAGTAACCCTCCAATTCCTTGTATATCAACACTTTCGGAGTTGTGTAATCAACATGTGAGTATAGTATGACCAACACGGCACTTTTGCGTTTTAACCGCATTATGCCCCGTAAACTCAGAAGAACAGGCACGGGAGTCAACCTCTCGTGCCTGTTGTTGCAATAAATTCAATTTTCAGACAATTGTATCGTCAAGTAAAAAGTCCGTAATCCCGATATTCAGTATGCCGTTGCAGATAATATTTTCCGTTATGTTCATCATCGCCTGCCGACGGAAGCGGATTCATTGAGAAGTTGGTTAATCAATAAATCAAGCTGTCAATGGCACTGTTGAATAACACCGATAATGCAAGTAAATTATCTTTCACGCTCAAATTTCTTGACACTTTAAACCATTTTGGTTATACTGATATCGGGTAGTTCTCTTTAACGCTTCGGGCGTACGCCTTGCGGATTTCCCGTAAATCAGCGAGATATTAAGAACTGCTCTCTTTTTTTGTTGATTGAATTAATTAATCCCGTCGGAAGCGGTATAAATCAAATTTTCAAAAAATTCAATTTAAATTCCGTTTTCAGTGTGCCAAAAACGAACCATGCACAAAAAACATTGAAAATCAAACGCCTGAATGATATATTAACTATGTATTTTAAAGCATTAAACGCAATCAATAAACTATCGGAAACATTGCAGTCAAGGAGACAAAATGATTAAGGAGCTCATTCACGACCCGATTCTGCTTTCGATAAAATCGGAAGCGGCAACAATTGAAGATTTGCAGGTGGCACAGGATTTGTCGGACACACTCATTGCCCATAAAGACGGCTGTGTCGGCATGGCAGCAAACATGATAGGCGTTCGCAAGCGCATCATTGCCTTTGATAACGGCGGCACATATACGGTTATGTTCAACCCGGAGATTATCAAAAAATCGGAACCCTATGATGCAGAAGAAGGCTGTCTTTCCTTGCTCGGAGGACCCCGTAAGTGTAAGCGTTATCGGACTGTTAAAGTCCGCTGGCAGACCGCCGATTTTCAGACCCGCATCAAAACCTTCACCGGCTTTACCGCACAGATAATCCAGCACGAAGTTGACCATTGTGACGGGATATTGATTTGAAATCGAAAAATCTGTTTCCTCGGTCTAAAACATTTCTATTCATAAAACCTCATTATTCCACGCAAAAAACCGCCTTTCCGGCGGTTTCTTCGTTTCTATTCCTCAAATTCTATTCTGAAATACTCAAGATATTTCTTGAATTTATCCTGCTGTGCGAGGCAGGTATCGGTCAGAAAGCCTTTTTCGGAGTTCCACTCCCTGAGCCCTCTGTAATAATACATTTTAACATCATCTTCGATAATGAACGGAACAATATTGTTTCTCAGGCATTCCTTGAGCATAATCAGCCTGCCGATTCTGCCGTTGCCGTCCTGAAACGGGTGTATGCGTTCAAAATCAACATGGAAACCGATGATATCATTCAGAGTTTTTTCTTTTCGGGAGTTGTATTCCGCAAGAAGTTTTTTCATTTCAGCGGCAACATCTTCCGGCAAAGCCGTTTCTTTTCCGCCAACCTCGTTGGGGAGTTTTTTATAGTCGCCAACGGTAAACCAATCAAGCCTGCTGTCGCTCGTGCCCGTTTTAAGAATGGAATGAAGCGATTTGATGAATCTTTCGCTGAGCTGCAGATGCGCATTGTCGATAACCTCGTCAATACAGCGAAAATGATTGACCGTTTCAACAATATCGTCCACTCTCACGCCTTCTCCGGTAAATCCGATTGTGTTGGTTTCAAAGATATAGCGGGTCTGGTCGTGAGTCAGACGGCTTCCCTCAATGTGGTTGGAGTTATAGGTCAGGTCAACCTGAATTTTATGGTAAATTCCGCCCTTTGCACCGCTTTTTTTCTCCGCTTTCAGAACTTCAAGCAAGCCTTTGGGAGCGTCGCTCTTTTTGTTTGTTCTGTCGGGTTTCACGGCATTTTCGGGTATATTCCAGGTCTTTCCCGTCAGAAAAGCGCCCTCAACCCTGCCTGCGGCGCAATAATTGCGGACACTTCGCTCGGATGTGTTCCATTTCAGAGCAATTTCCTTAACCGAAAGGTATTTCATTCCCTCACTCCCTCGTTTCCGATGATAGTATACCACATTATCGGCAAAATATCAATATCTCAGTATGGCTATCCGTACGGTTTTTGCCGATAACGGCAAAAATTAATACAAATCAAAAGAAATCCGTTATAGGCTATATTCCTATAATATCTCTGCAACGCCATCTTCACCCGAAAGATTTTTGAATATAGCTTTCTACGATTTCATCGAGATCAGAATCGGGTCATGGTTTAATTCTTTAATCATTCCGCATCGCCTTTTTCATTAAGTGTCCAGCCGTAATCTGCGTGGTAAATCATCTGACGGGTCATGCCTCCGTCAATGCATATGTTTTCGCCCGTAATAAACCCTGCCATATCGGAGCAAAGATACAGCACCATATTTGCGATGTCGGGAGGATTTCCGACTCTGCCTGCAGGTTGCTGTGTTGCATCGGGGCCTTCGTATACCGTGTAATTATTATCAATCCATCCGGGTGAAATAGAATTAACACGAACTTTACCCGAAAAGCTTACCGCAAGAGCGTGGGTAAGAGCAGAGATTCCGCCTTTTGCCGCCGTATAACTTTCGGTCTGAGGCTGACTCATTCTGTCACGGGATGAAGAAATATTGATGATGCTTGCACCTTCTGAAAAATACGGGGCAAAAAGCTTTGAAAGGTAGAAAGGTGCCGTCACACCCACCTTGAGAGCATATTCAAAATCATCATAGCTGCCGTTGTCGATTCCGCACATTTTGGGTGCGGCATTGTTGATGAGAAAGTCAACTTTGCCGTAATCGGAAACAACCTTTTCGGCAAACGCTTCAAGAGTATTTTTATCTGCAAGGTCGCCTACAAAATAATCGTTTTCAAGCAAATCTATAACGCAAACGGTTGCACCGCATTTGCGGAATTGCTCACATATGCATTTGCCTATGCCTTGAGCACCACCCGTAACAACCGCAACTTTGCCTTTGAAATCAAACATTTTATTTCTCCTTTTGGTAATAATCTGTTGCTTGTCAATTCACATTATAGCTTTATTCATAAGTATTTGCAACAAGAAAAGCGGTTGATGTAACGGAAACCGCAAACGTAAAAATGATTTTTTTACAATATCCGCACAGTCAACAGTTTATTCCGAAATCGGCATTTACTTGTAATTTCGTCAAGTTTATTCCGAAATTCGCTCCGTCTTGGTTTGACACATTAACCATAACACAAATATGTCAAGAAAAACAGCAAATTAGATAATCTTTTTAACAATAAGTCAAATTTTTAACCAACAACTCAAATTTTTCAACAAGTCAAATCACACAACTCAAATTCAAGTTAAATTTGAGTTGTTGTTAAATAAAAACACCGCTTGCCGTGATTAAAGCGGCTATGCGGTGTTGATTTTTTCGGTTCTCTTGTAAAAACTCGGGCGGTTTGGTTTTTTATATATCTTTAGATAAAATAAAGAATTCATTGGAAACTTATTTGATTTATCAAACAAGTTTTCAACGAACAGCAAGTTTCGGCGGTTTTGGTGTGTTAGAGTCCTTTGGGGAAACATCAAAAATTTTACAATCGGGTCAGTTGGCAAATGTAAAAAGAGCAACAATTAAGTTGCTCTCTTTGTGTAAACGGGTTATTTTATCAGATATTTAAATTTGTTTCTTCTTGCAAGAAGAATGTTTTTTACACGGTTTCGGGTTGTTTCATCATAATACTCTTTGCATTCGTCAACAGTATTGATAATATCATTGTCCGTAAAACCGATTGTAAGCTGAATGCCGTAGAGTTCTTCTGCAGAATCAGTCTGAAAATCGAAATCCGTGTCAAACGGTTTGGATTTTACCTTTTATATGAAACCATGATGTATTGGTTATCCTCTGCCATTCTGCCTTTCGTAGCCTCAACAATCTGAAGCGGGTCGAAGTGGTCAATGCCGAGATGTTTGAGAATTTCTTTTTTGTTGCCACGTTCTTCCGGGAAACATCTTTCACGAAGGAAATACTGAAAATCTTCCCATGTCGGATTTTCGATAACACCGAATGCACGGCGGAGGACGTCGTTTGTGCGGTTGATGATTGAAATTTTTTCGTTGAGAAAATCTACGTAAATCTCTGTGCAGACTTTCTGACGGAACATGTAGTTCATGCGCATCGTGTAATTGCCTTTAGGGAATGCGTTGAGATATTTAGAGATGGTCTGACGGCTGACACCGAAGTGCTCCGCAATATTCTGCGTAGTTATTCCACGCTGCTGCATCTCGATTATTTTCTGAATATCTTTTTCGGTCAATGACTTTTTGCGACCTGTTTTCTGCTTGCCTGCAATTCTGCGAAGCTCTTCAACATTATCTGTTCCGAACAGTTCAATGCAAAGTATACGGTAGTCCGTTGCCATAATCCCACCTCACAATACAGTGTAAATAATTATTTCTTTACACACATTATATTATAGACAAGACAGATTGTCAATAAAAACAGTTCGAAAAATCGAACTGTTTTTATGGTTTAGTACAAAATTTCTAACTATTTTTGCCGATAACGGCAATTTTCATCTCAAATCTGCCAATGGAGTGTAATCCGTATTATTGCGAAGATATTCTTTCAGCATGCCACTGAACAACAGCTTCACATATTTCAACGGCTCGTTATAAACAAGATAATCAAGCTCCGAGAGTTCGTACATATTATCGGCATATTCGTCCTCAACTGCAATGCAGTCAATTCCCACAACAGACCCGTCGGTCAGAGTGACCTCAACACACGCAGTATCCATGTTAAACCAACAACTTCTGATAATTTTCTCCATTTTGACACATCCTTTTATTTTAATGATAACACAAAACAAACAGAAACTCTGATTTTTACCCTTTATGGATATATACGGTTGAAAGAATCAATTCAGTAATATGTACTAAATTATCCCCAACCTTTTTGACAAATCCAACATATTCACGCAGAAAATATCCGTCTCTCCCAATGTCATCAATAACGGGTCGCCCTCACGGATACGCATGGTGCGGCGGATTTCCTTGGGGATAACAACACGGCCGAGGTCGTCCCATTATGTCAAGTAGGTGCAAAAAAAATTTTCAGATTCTTCAAAAA
>CAYXVM010000105.1:0-6853 GCA_964468465.1 uncultured Clostridium sp. | reverse complement strand
TCACTACTGTTCTGAGCTACTCGGCAATGAGCGGCATCATCGGCGGCGGCGGCCTCGGCAAGATAGCCATTAACTACGGTTATTACCGCTATAAATATCTTATCATGCTTGCGGCGGTTATTCTGCTCGTTGCTCTCGTTCAGATTTTCCAGAGCATCGGAACCCGCCTTGCAACCAAATCGGATAAGCGTCTTAAAAGATAAAAAATTTTAAATAATCAAAACGGCTTGCATCGGGAGAAATCCTGATACAAGCCGTTATTGTCTTGCTTTTTGCTTATTTCGAATTATTCAATGGTAACCGTGCCGTCGGGAGAAACGGTGATTTTCATGCCGTCCTTAACATAGTCGAGAAATTCCTGACCGAGGCAGTCAACGGTCGGCATCGGCGTGTCGGTCCAGACAGCGCCGAGGATTGCGCCTGCCGCCGCAAGGGAGTCGATATGTTCGGCAAAGAGCATGCAGGAGGGACTTCTCTCCATTACCTTTGCGCAGTAGAGAACCATGCCGCCCGTGGTTGAACCGATGGTCTGAGGCAGGCAAAGCGCCGTTCCAACCATGGGTTTTCCGAAAAGATCGGGGTTGTTCTGATCACCGCATTTTGCGGTTTTATCGCCGAACTGGAGGCTTTTCTGGAATGAAGCGAGAGTGTTAAAGCCGCCGTGTGAAACAAGAGCCGTGGCTGTGCATGAGCCGGCAACAACGGGGCGTCCTTTGAACTGTTTCATCTTATTTTGCCTCCTTTGTGATTATGTCAAGAATCTCATCGCCGGTGTAATAACGGGAGGAGGTATAAGTTCTGAGCTTGTTGGAGTTGGTGATAACGGGCATCTTTCCCGAAAGGGGATTGTTCATATACATCAGCGGGCAGATGTAGCTGAGGATAACGCCCGTATCCTTGAGCTTTTTAGCGTATTCGGTCTTGTTGAAGTTCTCAACAACTGCGGGAGCGGCAGTGAAAACGGTCGGGATTGATACCTTTTTGAGACCGTTCTTTTTAAGACCTGCCGAAACATTTTCAGTCCATTCAACAAGCTGGTCGTATGAAAGGTGGGGGCAGCCGATGAAGCAAAGCTTGGGCTTTGCGTTCTTGTCTTTCCACATAACGGGATAGTTTGCCTTAACTCTTTCAAGCTCCGCATCGTCAATAACATAGACCTTTGCGCCCTCTGCAATGAGAGCTTCGCCCGATTCAACTGCTTCGGGGGTGAGTTTATCGATATGATAAAGACCGACTGCTCCGTTTGATGCGGTTGCGGCTCCGAAATCTTTAAGATATGCTTTTGCATCGCCGTTAAGCTCAGTGCCTATCCACTTGTCAAGACCCTTAACATAGGGAACGTCTTCCATAACCTTCATGCCGATTGCCGAGCCGAGAATCTGAGCTTCGGGCTTCTTGGTTGTTTTAACCTCAACAATCCATGTTGCCTTTCTGCCCTCGTCGGTGACAAGGCCGAAGTAGGGAACTCTGCCGACTATTGAGCCGAAAAGCTCGATGATGCCGGAGTTTCTGTTGCAGCGTGCGCCGAGAACAGAGTTTGCATAGACAACAGCCGAGGACTCAGCCCACGAAAGAACTTCGCCCTTCTTGGGGATGTTGCCGACTTCGTCCATGTAGCAGGTGCAGGTGTAGGACTTGCTGTCGATGAGGCCGAGCTTTGAAAGCTGAGCGTCGTAGCTGTCCTGCATATTATACATAAACTTCTTGAAAACAACCTTCTGAAGGAAGTTTGCGGGAACATTGGGGTCAAGGGGTTTGGGGTCAACCGAGAATTTCTGGGTTGAAAGTGCGCCGCCCTCGATAAGCTTATCCATAAGCTCATAAACGGGCTTCATAACGCCGAGGCCGAAGCTTGTTACAAGGTGACCCATCTTGCTTGTGACGGGAACCATCTTCTCAGCGCCGAAAGCATCGCCGTACATAACAAGGGTTTTCATAACCTTTGCCATGGCTTCGCCCTTGGAGCCGTTGAGAATATCCTGCTCCTCCTGCGTGAGTGTCATTTTATATTCCATACTGAATTATCCTTTCGGTAAATTAGAGTGAAAGAGCGAGCATATAGCCGGATTTGGTTGCTTCAAAAACTTTTCCGCCCTTGAAGCTGTCGCCGATGTTATAAACTTCCTTATCGTTGCAGACTTCCTGGAACTTGTGGAACAGAGCCTCGTCGGGTCTGCCGCCGCCTGCCATGATAATCATGTCGCCCTTGATGATTTCCTCGGATGATTCGTCGCCGATCTTCTTTGCAAGAGGATTCTCAACATTTTCGGGAAGAATCGGAGTCCAGGTCAGATACGGGTCGGGAACATTCTTGTGGTGATTGCGTGAAACCTTAACGCCGCCGTCAACGAATTCAATGAGCTTTGTGCAGTTGAGAAGCTTGATTTTTGAATCATACATATATTTAAGAAGATAGCCTCTGTTGGCGGTGCAGGTATGATTCATGAAATAGGGAGTCATTTCGATAACAGTAACATTCTTGCCGTGCTCTTTGTTGAGGAAATATGCGGTTTCACAGCCGACAACGCCGCCGCCGATAACGATAATGTCTTTTGCATCTTTGACAAGCTCGGGATTTTCAAGAACGGCAACTGCCTGAGCGGTTTTGGCGTTCTCGTAGCCGGGAAGCTTGAAGGTGATGTCCTTTGTGCCGACGGCAACAACAATCTTGTCATAGCCTGCCGCTTTGATTGAATCGGGAGTTGCTTCGCTGTTAAGGTGAAGCTTGAATTTATAATCCTTTTCGGCTCTTTCGATTACGCCCTTGAGATATTCAAGATAGTTGGCAACATCGAATTTGATGCCGGGAACGCTTGCGCTGTTGAGTCTGCCGCCGATTACGCTGTCCTTTTCAAAAAGGTCAACCTCATGGCCTCTCTTTGCGGCAGTAACGGCGCACATGATGCCTGCGGGACCCGAACCGATAACTGCAATCTTGCAGGGCTTTTCGGCGGGAACGGGAGCGTCGGGATAGATTTCTTCAAATGCGGTTCTGGGGTTAACGGCGCACTGAGGATGACCGCCCTCAACAAATTCGTTGAGGCAGGCTTCCTGACAGCCGATACACGGGCGGATTTCGTTAACTCTGCCGGTGCGTGCCTTGTTGGGCCACTCGGGGTCTGCGAGCAGAGGTCTGCCGAGCATAACCATGTCGCAAAGGCCGTCTCTGAGAGCCTTTTCAGCAAGGTCGGGATAGCCGAGCTTGCCGACGCCGACAACGGGAACGGGAACGCCTGAGTTTGAAACGATGTTGTTCTCCTTGAAGAAATCCTTAACAATCTTTGCAATGTCGAGGAAGCATCCGGGAGGCATTGATCCCGGCGGGTGAGGAAGCCACCAGTTGTCATAGCAGCCGAGGTCAACATCGAAGATATCAACGCCCGCCTTGACAAGATTCTTCATGTAGTCAAGGGTCATTGCGATGGTTCTGCCGTTTTTATAATTTTTGAGTGATGAAGCGTCCATTCTCTCGCCGTAGGTTTCGTTAAGAGCGAGAGAAAGGTCGATTCTGTACATGATGGGGTAACGGTCGCCCGCACGCTTGCGGATTTCTTTAATCATATCGATACCGAAAGCCTGCCAGTCGGCATATTTGCCCATTGAGCGGCGGTTGAATGCGGGGTTGGTGAGTTGTTCGATAAGATATCCCTCATGGCCGTGAAGATAAATACCGTCAAGGTTCATCGCCTTTGCATCGGCGGCTGCCTGACCTATGTTCTTGATAATTTTCTTGATTTTGCGGTCTGAAAGACGAAGGCACGGAACCTCGGGCATATACCAGTTTTTGTTCCACGAAGCCGAAACGGGGAGCTTAAACTGAGTAACAAGGCACTGAGGATTGCCGACTCTGCCGAGACCTGCGGTTGCCTGCAAAAAGATTCTTGAACCGTAGGAATGACAGTTTGCCGCAAGGTCACGCCAACCTGCGAAAACCGTTCTGCTGCGGTCAATTCTGGGGAAATAAGTCAGCTTGTCAAGCTCGGTTATTGAATTGTCAATGCCGTGAGTTACGGGAACGAGACCGGTTGTTATCAGTCCGACGCCGCCCTTTGCTCTCTCTGTGAAATAGGCGATCATTTTTTCATTAGGTCTGCCTGTTTCGTCGCACATGGAGATGTTGCCCATAGGCGCCATGACGAGCCTGTTTTTGACCGTCATGCGGTTAATCTGAATGGGGGAAAACATTGTGTCATAGGGGTACAGGTCTGAAGTCATTTTGCCCTCTTTGAGCTTCTTTTCGTCAAGAAACCAATCGGCATATGAATTCATAAGCTCCTGAACCTTTTTGTCTGTTGAAGGTGCCTTGCTCATTATATCCCTCCTGATATATTTTTCATCTTATTGTAACATCAATTTACATTAAATTCAATCATTAAATTAAAAATTCTATTTTTATATATGGTTTAAATGCGAAAATTATCACGAAAAACAAAAAACGGCAGGGGATTGGCCTGCCGTAAAAACGGGTTAAATCAGTTTTTATTTATCCGAAAGAACTTCCTTTGCGCTTGCCGCAAGACCTGCAAGTCCCTGAAGGTCGCTCGGAATGATGAGCTTGGTTGCCTTGCCGTCAGCCGCAGTTTCAAAGGCTTCAAGGCTCTTGATTGTCAGATAGCCCTGACCGGGAGCGGCCTGATTGATAAGCTCGATTGCCTTTGCTCTTGCCTGCTCAACCTTGAGGATAGCTTCCGCTTCACCCTCTGCCTCTTTGATTTTTGCTTCCTTAACGGCTTCTGCGGCGAGAATTGCGCTCTGCTTTTCAGCTTCTGCGGCAAGAATCTGGCTTTCTTTCTGACCTTCGGCAACAAGAATCTTGCTTGCCTTTTCGCCTTCTGCGGTGAGGATTGCCTCACGGCGCTGACGCTCAGCCTTCATCTGCTTCTCCATGGCGTCCTGAATCTCTTTGGGGGGCAGAATGTTTTTAAGCTCAACTCTGTTGACCTTGATGCCCCAAGGGTCTGTCGCTTCGTCAAGAATACCTCTGATTTTTGCGTTGATAACATCTCTTGAGGTGAGAGTGTGGTCAAGCTCCATTTCGCCGATGATGTTTCTGAGGGTCGTTGCGGTCAGATTTTCAATTGCAGAAATGGGTCTTTCAACGCCGTATGCAAAGAGCTTGGGGTCGGTTATCTGGAAGAAAACGACCGTATCTATCTGCATGGTAACATTATCCTTGGTGATAACGGGTTGGGGCGGGAAATCAACAATCTGTTCCTTGAGAGAAACCTGCTTTGCAACTCTCTCGATAAAAGGAATCTTGAAGTGGAAGCCCGTCTGCCAGGTTGCGCTGTATGTTCCGAGCCTCTCAATGACATAAGCCTTTGACTGCGGAACGATTTTGATGTTAAGAATAACTATTGTGAGAATGAAAACTGCGAGAAGAATTAAAATGATGAACTCCATACCTGTTTCCTCCTTAATTCTGTATATGAATTTTAATTCTGCGCTTTGACAATGAGCTTAACTCCGTCTATTCTTTCGACTGTCACAAGCTCGTCTTTTTTGAATACCGTTCCGTCAAGCGAGCGTGCAGTCCATGGGATACCGTTGACCTGAACCTGACCCCTGCCCTCGACATTGTTGATTTCTTCAAGAACAACTGCGGTCTGACCGATACAGCGGTCTGCATTGGTGGGCTGACGCTTGTTTTTGGTTACTTTTCGGACTAACGGCCGTGTTGCAATCAGAGCGATTACCGAAACGGCGATGAAAATTATCCACTGCAGCCATTCGGGCGCATGACAGCGCTCGGCAATCAATGCTGCGGCGGCGCCTGCGGCAAACCAAATTGTCACAAGCTGAGCCGTTACGGCCTCGACAATGACAAGCACAACGAGCAGAACAATCCAGAAAATAAGCATTGCATATTCCATAAATTCTCCTCCTCCTGACTTGGTTTTAACTCCGATCGAAGTTTAATATATTTTACCATTTTTTACGCAAAAAAGCAATAGTCCGCAATGCCCCGCAACCGAATTTACAAATTGTACATAATTAAAGAATATTCTCTATATTCAGCTTTTCGGCGTTGATAAGGTTTTCAATCTGATTTATCGCTTCAATGCATTTCAGCTTGTATTCGCTTCGGTCTGAATGGTCGATGATAAGCGGCAGAGCGGTCAGATTCTGTTCAAGCTCATCCATTCCCTCGTGAACGACAAGAGAATGAAGCAAAGCCGAGGAATGTTTCCATTCGGCGAGCACCTCATCGGTTTTTTCTTTCAGTTCATCGTCGGAGCAGCTTTCGGCGCAGTCGATAAGTGCTTCGATAGAGTCCGACAGAGCCGCAAGCTCTGAATTGAAAGCAAAATGCGTTGCCGTCGCAGTTGAAACGGCAAGCAAAAGCAAAACAACCGCCGCCGCAACTCTTTTCAAGCTTCTCCGTCCTTTCTGACAATATAAGGCGTGCCGTTTGAATCAACGGTCATGATGATTATTTCTTTAAGCGGGATTTTGCTCGAAATGACAAGCTTTTTAACTTCGCTTGTGTCAAGCGGCGATTCCATGACGGTGTCTTCGATTATTCTTCCGTCGCAAATAACCGCAAACGGCATTCCGCCGTCACGGGGCGACAAATTCAGGTCGGCGGCGGTCGAGTTCCTGTGTTCGGGCTTTAACAAAACGCTGATTTTGCCTGAGGTTTCAAAAATTGCATAGGAAACCTGAGAAATCTCAAAAACATCCTTTTCCCTGAGAGCCGTTAATAGGTCGCTGACGGTCATTCTCAGCTTTTTCAGCGCTTTCATGTCGATTTTTCCGTCACGGATAACGATAACGGGGTGACCCTGCAAAAATGAGCGCAGACGGTAGCTTTTCAGACCTGCGGCAGAGGTCAGAATTTCAAAGGCAACCA
>CAYXVM010000104.1:0-6894 GCA_964468465.1 uncultured Clostridium sp. | reverse complement strand
TCAGCTGGTAGAGCATTCGCTTGACGTGCGAAGGGTCAGCGGTTCGAGTCCGTTAACGTCCACCACAATGTAGAAATCCGAACTTAATGCCAATCGGCAATGGGTTCGGATTTTTTGTTTTTATCCGGGATATTTCATTTTGAAGTTGTAACAAAAAAGCAGGCGGACTTTCCGTCTCGCCTGCTGCTGTCTTACTCATTCTTCAGCGTCTGTTCTTCGAGTTCCTTTTGTCCTTCTTCTGAAAATAAAAAACCGTCTCTGACAGATAAAATCAGAGACGGCATTTTATTCCGAATGAAAAAGCTATACGGCAACGGACAAAACGGCTCTCGATTTCATCTGAATGTTCTTTCTTGTCATTTTGTCCACCTGCCTTTCGGTAATTTTTACTTATTGTAACAGTATAAGAATAATTTGTCAACTGTTTTTCCGATTGCTCCGTGCTCGTGAACAATATGGCAAAAAGGCTTGACCCATGAAGATATTGAGCGTATAATGGGTTTCGACAAAAACCGACAGTTTGGGGAAAAGCCGAGCCGTCAGAGAAAAATCGGAGCTGAAATTATGTCAAAAATCAAAAATGAGCCTAAAATAACCCTTTCGGTTATTCAGGCGGTTAGAGGTCAGCTTGAGCAGAGAGCACAATGGCTTTATCTTTTAACCGATGAAGCTCAGAAGCGTGGACTCTCGCCCGAGGAATTCGGCTCGGCGGCGATTCGCCGCTGCGGACTTTTTCAGGGAGCCGACCTTGTTAAGAAAGGCGGAACGGACAGCCTTAAAGGGCTGAAAAAGACCTTGTTCACAAAGCCTGCGCAGTGGATGTTTGAAATGAAAGTGATAGAATCCACCGATGATAAGCTTTCCCTGGATTTTCACTACTGTCCGCTCGTCAAGGGCTGGCAGAAAATGGGCTGCACCGATGAGCAGATTGCCGTTCTTTGCGACATTGCGATGTGCGGCGACCACGGAATCGGAGAATGCTACGGCGCTGAATTGGATTTGCCCAAATGCATTGCAAAGGGTGACGAAATCTGCGCTCTGCGCTACCATAAAAAATAATCAGGGACGGAGAAGAAAATGAAGAAACAGGTTACCACGGGAACGGTTGTCGCCTACTGCTTGCCGCAGTTTGCCGTCGGACTGTTCACAACGATGATTAACAACTATCTGCTGTATTTTTATCAGCCTTCAAAGGAATCGGGTATTCCGACTCTTATAACTCAGGGAATCGTTTTTCTCGGGATTTTTACGGTTATCGGCATCATCAAGGCTGTCGGTCATATCCTTGACGCAGTAACGGATCCGCTCGTTGCGGGAATATCCGACAAATCAAAAAACAAAAACGGCCGCCGGATACCGTTTATGAAGCGTTATGCCGTTCCGTTCGGTCTGACGGCTCTGCTCATCTTCTGTGCGCCGCAAAGCACGCCGGGAATTGTAAACAATATCTGGATTGCCGTCTTTATCTGGGCTTATTACATATTCTATACTCTGTATATGATTCCGCACAATGCGCTCCTGCCCGAAATGATTGCAGACCAAGGAAAGCTTGTTAACGCTTATACATTCAATTCGTTGTTTTTCGTAACGGGCAGTGCGCTCGGCTATGTTACGCCCGTGTTTGTAAATATGTTCAAAAATGCGGGTCAAACGCCTTTGACTGCATGGAGATCGGTGTTTGCGATATTCACTTTTATCGGCATCGCCCTTTTGCTGATACCCGCATTCACAATAAAAGAAACGGATTATGTTACTTCGGTTCGTCCGACGGTGTCTCTCTGGGCGTCGCTCAAACACGCATTCGGCAATAAGTATTTTCGCCTTGTAACTCTCGGTCAGCTTCTTGAAGGCACTTCAATGGCGTTTTTCCAATCGTGCATTATGTATTATGTAACAAGCCTTCTCGGGCTGAAAGAGACTGATTCGGTTATCATTCTTGCAACCTCAATTGCAGGCTCGCTTCTGCTCTATCCCGTTGTTAACAAGCTTGCCAAGAAATACGGCAAAAAGCCGCTCATGGTTTCTGCCTGCGCAGTATTCACGGCGGCGGAATTTATCATTTATTTCGGCGCAGAGTGGCCTGTTCCCGCAATGCCGAAAGCTCTCGGTCTTGCCGTTTTCGTTTCATATCCGTTTGCGGTTCTCAACATTCTGCCCGGCTCAATGATGGCTGATATCATTCAGCACGACACCTTGAAGAACGGCGTTAACCGTGAGGGTGTTTTCGGTGCGGCAAGAAGCTTTATAACTAAAATCGGAACATCTCTTGCGATTATGATTGTGCCGTCGCTGACGGTTATCGGAGCAGCCGCAGGAGAAAATATCGGCCGTCTCGGTCTGAAGCTGACCGCAGTTGTCGGAGGCTTTATCTGCCTTGCAGCCGTTATTGTGTTTGCACTTTATAAAGAAAAAGAAGTTCTGTCATTCATCAGAGAAGAACGGGAAAAGGAAAATATAAAATGATTGCTTTATATATTATAATTGCAGTTTTGGTATTGTTCATCTGCGTGCTGCTTATCAACACAGCCCGAATGAACGCCAAAGCACGAAAGCTGACGGCTCCCGTGAGCCATAAGACAGAGGAGGAGCAGATGCGTTATGCCGAACGGCTTTCCGAAATGATTCAATGCAAAACCGTTTCTGTTCCCGACAGCTTTGACGATACGGAGTTTTCAAAGCTTCGTGAAACGGTGAAAAGGCTGTTTCCGCTCGTCCATGAAAAAGCCGATTTAAGAATTTTCAGCGACGACTGCTGGATATATAAAATTGAAGGCAGGGATAAGAGCCGCAATGTAATGGTGATGTCACACCATGATGTCGTTAAGGCGCAGGGAGAGTGGCAGGAACCTCCGTTTGAAGGCAAGATTGTAGGCGATAAGCTTTGGGGCAGAGGAAGCGTTGACACAAAAACTCCGCTTTTTGCCGAGTTTTCGGCATTGGAGGAGCTTCTCGAAAAAGGCTTCATTCCCGAAACGAATCTCTATATCGGTTCGTCGCACAACGAGGAGCTTGGAGGCGACGGCATCCCCAAAGCGGTTGAATATTTCAAAAAAGAGGGCATAACCTTTGAGCTTGTGCTTGATGAGGGCGGAGCAGTTATTTCGCCGCCCTTGGCGGGCATGAAATGCCGCTGTGCAATGCTTGCGGTGCATGAAAAAGGCAGACACACTCTTGTCTGCCGTGCCGAACAGGGCAGCTCTCATGCGGGGCTGAATGCACGCTCCGACACTCCGATTGCAAGAATGTCGGAATTCATTGCCAAGGTTCAGTCCGAGAATATATTCATCCGCCGCATGTATCCCGAGGTGCAGGCGATGTTTGAGGCGCTTTGCCCGTATATGCCTTTTGCAATGAAAATCATTTTTTCAAATCTTTGGTGCTTCAAGCCTCTGCTTGTTCGGCTTATCCCGAAAATCAATGCCCAGGCAGGCTCGATGCTCGGCACAACCTGCACATTTAACGGCATAAAGGGCGGCAAATATGACGGCAAGCAAACCGATTTCTGCGAAGCAACCGCATTTTTCAGATGCGTTAATGATAAAGACCAAAATCGGGATATTGCCGAATTCAGAAAGCTTGCCGAAAAATACGGCATTGAGGTTCGTGACGCCGAGAGCGGAAACGAATACTATAAGCCTGCGGATATGACAAAGGCGCCGTTTGAATATGTTAAAGAGACGGTCGGAGAGGTATTTCCTGCCGCTGCGGTTGCGCCGTTTATTCTGCCCGCAGGAACGGATTCACGCCATATGACCGATGTTTGCGACTGCGTTATTCGCTTTGCGCCGATTGATATTGACGACAGTCAGTATGCCTCGGTTCACAGCGAAAATGAAAATATCAGCCTTAACGCAATCGGCAATGCCGTTGAGTTCTATACTCGGTTCATGAAGAATTACAAATAATATATCAGGAATAAATCAACCCTTTATGGAGGATACAGCATGGGAACTGTAATGCGAATTATCAGCACAATTCTGACTTTCTTTTCGCTTATCGGCTCGTTAATAATACCGTCAGGTGATTTCGGAGGCGTTGAGGATGTTTTTTCGGACACCTCAAAGGCTTCTTATTCGGAGCTTTATTATGAGTTAAGCGAAAAAAGCAACAACACCGAAATCTGGCGGCAGGGCATGATTTCGGGCAACGGAATGCAGGGCGTTGTCACAAGCGGCTCGCCATACAGCGACACGCTGATTTATCAGAATATGCATTTTATTATGCCGAATAAGAATTCAAGAACCTGCCCCGACACCTCGGACGAGCTTGAAACGGTTAAGCAGAGCATAACCGAGGGCAAGGATATTGTTGATAATTCAAGCTATGACGATGTTTATGCTTTTCACCCCGGTGCAGAACTGAGGATAAAGCAAACCAAGCTTTGGAAAACGGCTTATGCCCGATATACCGATTATGAAACGGCTCAGGTCGGGGTCAGATATAAGGATATAAAAGGAACATGGGAGAGAAAGACATTCACCTCTCAGGCGGACGGCGTTACGGTAACCGAAATCGGCTCTTCTTCTAAGGGAATCAAGGTCAATCTGACGCTTTCAATCGATAATATTTCAGCTTTTGCAAATTTCGGCAAAGGCAACGAGGTCGATCTGAAATATAAAAAGCTTGTCGGCGGCGATTGTGAATACATCGCTTTTGCGGCTCATTACCCCGACTATGAGAACAGCGAGCTGAAAAACGGCGGATATGCAACCGTTATTTATGTTGTCTGCGAGGGCGGCGAAAAGAAGCTGACGGACGGCAAAACCGTTAAAGATAAACAGTATTGCGGCGACGGAAACCCTCAAATCAAAATCAAAAACGCCGATTCGGTTTATCTTATCGCCGTTTCGGACAGAACATATGACATGGGCAGTATCTCCGAATTTGAAAATGCGGAGAATTATGCACTTGTCGATTCGCTTAAAGAAAAAGCAAAATCGGTTGCTGAAAAGTATTCGGAAATCGGAAAATTCAGCTATGAAAAAGCGCTTGCCGCTCACACGGCGATTTTTGCTCCTCAGTATAACGCCGTAACCTTTTCACTCGGCGAAAACAAAACCAACGCCGCAAACGAACAGCTTGTTGAAAAGCAATACCGAAACGGTAATATTGTTTCCGAGCTTGCCGAGAGAGCTTATTATTCGGGCAGATATGCTTATCTTTGCTCGGCGGGTTATTCAACTCCGAGGCTCGGCGGCATGTGGACGGGCGAATGGGCTCCGGGCTGGGGATGCAAATACACGATGGATGCGAATGTTAATCTTCAGACATCCTCAATGAACACGGGCAATATTAAGAGCGCATATCTCGGCTATGCAAGCTTTATTCTCCGTCAGGTTCCCGATTGGGAGGAAAATGCGCTTGCAACCCACGGCTTTACCGACGCTCTGCAAGCCCCCGTCAACACCGACGGCGACAAAGCGGTTCTGACCGAAACCTGCTATCCTTATCCGTTCCGTTATTGGAATGCGGGCGCAAGCTGGATGCTTCAGCCGCTCTATGAAACCCTGATGTGCTACGGAGATGTTAAAATTCCGCTTAACGGCGAATTTGATCTGAATGCACTTCGTTCCGTTCTTTCATTAACTGAAAAAGATCTTGACAGCGAACAGATAGAAGCTATTGAAAGAAAAGGATATCTTGACCTCAGAAGCGAAATACTTCTGCCTTTGCTCACGAAATCGGCTAATTATTGGGCGCAGCTCATGACTCCCGAATATTACACCGATGCTAACGGTAAGCTGTGCTATGAAAAAGGCAAAACGGAGCTTAACGAGGGCGAAACATATTCGATTCTGCCGGGTTATTCTCCCGAAAACAATCCGTCGAATTATCCGAGCCCCTCAACTGCAAACACGGCGATTGATATTTCCGCTTGCAGAAGCAACCTTGAAATGCTCATTGATATCACTAAAAGTGTTGAACCGAACGCAGATGTAAGCAAATGGCAGGATTTGCTCGGCAAGCTTCCGGAATATCGGTTTGATGAAACGGGGGCGCTTAAAGAATGGGCGACCTCGGATTTTGAAGAAAACAATCTTCACCGCCATCTGAGCCACCTTTATTGCGTTTGGCCTCTGTTTGAAACTCAGGATAATCCTGAGCTTGCAAACGCCTGCATAAAAGCGATTGAGAACAGAGCAAGCGAGAACGAAGCGAGCCATGCGCTCATTCACAGGGCATTGATTGCGGCAAGGCTCAAGGATTCCGAAAGCGTTACCGACGCACTTGTGAACCTCATGAATCATTGGATTTATTATGATTCGCTGATGACGAACCACGATTATGACCGCAACAGCTGCTACTGCACCGATTTTGCAATCGGATATCTCGGAATAATCAATGAAAGCCTGCTTTATTCCAATGCGGGAAAAATCGAAATTCTGCCCGCATTGCCCGAATCGGGCTTTGATAGCGGCAGAATAACGGGAATCAAAGCGAGAACAAGGGCAACGGTTGATGAATTAAGCTGGAATGTTGAAAAAGGCACGGCAACCGTCAGAGTAACTTCCGATATTGACCAAACTCTAACGATATCCTGCGGACTATCGGATAAAACGGAAACCGTCACGCTCTCGGCAGGCGAAAGCGCAACGGTTGAATTTGAAATTTAAATCTGATTTGACAATATAAAGCCGTGCATGGCAGAACGCCGTGCACGGCTTTTGCATAATTGTTAAATAAGCTTTCCGGAAGCAAGATTATTCAATTCCCCTGTATCCGTGCTTTTCGGCGTTCCCGAGCAGATATAAAAACGCAAAAGCAGGTATTCGCAGAAGCTCCCGACCGCTTTTGGTGTTATGCACACCGAAATCATTTGCATTTTTTGTTACTATTATCGCCGCAGATGCTTCTTCGCACAGCTCAACGATTGCATCGTTATCCGAAACAGGC
>CAYXVM010000103.1:0-6894 GCA_964468465.1 uncultured Clostridium sp. | reverse complement strand
GGCAAGAATGATTGAAAACGCAAGGTGAACACGGTATCTGCCGACATAATGCAATACTTTCTTTAATGTTCCTTTCCTGTTTGCCGATTTCATGCGCTCTCCTCCTCGTCAAACTGCGTCAGGTGAATCTCCCTGTAAACAGCGTTATTTTTGAGAAGCTCCGCATGAGTGCCGACAACCGCTCTGCCGTCATCAAGCAGAATTATTTTGTCTGCGTGCATGATTGAAGATGTGCGCTGAGAAACGATGAACACGGCGGAATCGCCCTGAACCGAAGCGATTGCTTTTCGCATTGCGGCGTCGGTGGCATAATCAAGTGCGCTTGAGCTGTCGTCAAGAATGAGAATATCCGCTTTTTTAACAAGCGCTCTTGCAACGGCAAGTCTCTGCCGCTGACCGCCCGAAAAATTCCTGCCTCCCTGCTCGACTTCTGCGTCAAGCCCGCCTTTTTTGGCGGAAACAAAATCCCACGCCTGAGCAAGCTTCAAAGCTTCGATAATTTCATCATCGGTTGCTTCTTCTCTGCCCCAAAGCATATTTTCTCTGATTGTGCCTTTGAATAACACGGATTTCTGAGGAACAACGGCAATTCTTGCTCTGAGCTCTTCAAGAGAAATATCGTTGACATTTTTGCCGAATGCCCTGACCTCTCCGCCCGTTGCCCTGTAGAAAGCGGGAATGAGATTGACAAGCGTTGATTTGCCAGAGCCCGTTGCGCCGATGATTCCGACTGTTTCGCCCTTTGCGACCTTGAAGCTGATATCCTCAAGCGAATTATCGCCCGCTCCCGCATATGCGAACGAAACATTGCTGAATTCAACAACGGTTTCATTTTTACCGTCAATTTCTGCTTTGGCATTTTCTTTTTCTGCGGGTATTTTAAGCATATCGCTTATCCTGCCGCAGCAGGCAACGGATTTTGTGATATTGATAATGAGATTTGCAAATTTGATAAGCTCAACAAGTATCTGAGACATATAGTTATAGAGCGCAACGACTGCACCCTGGGTTATAAGCCCCGCATCAACCCTGATTGCTCCGACATAAATCAGAACGGCAATTCCGATGTTGATTATAACGCAGGTCACGGGATTGAGAAGCGCAGATATCCTGCCCGTGAACTCCTGAACCGCCGTCAGAGCGTCGTTTTTATCCTTGAACTGCTTCTCCTGCTCGCTTTCTTTGCAGAATGCTCTGATAACTCTCGCTCCGACAAGGCTTTCTCTCGCCGTGCCGAGAACTCCGTCAAGAGCGGTTCTGACTTTCTTATAAAGCGGAATGCAGGCGAACATTATTCCGAAAACAACAACCGAAAGAGCGGGGATAACGACCGTAAAGGTCAGCGCCGCCCTGCTGTCAACGGTGAAAGCCATTATCATTGCGCCGAAAACGACAAACGGAGAACGTAGAAGCAGGCGCAGGGTGAGGTTGAGACCGTTCTGAACGCTGTCCATATCGCTGGTCATTCTCGTTATCAGCGTTGAGGTTCCGACGGAATCAATCTGCTCATAGGAAAGGCTTTCGATATGAGAATAAAGCGCGCGGCGAAGCCTTTTGACGAAGCTTACCGACGCCTTGGCGGCAAAAAACTGCGCCGTGAGCGAAAATGCAAGCCCGACTGCGCCGAACAGAATCAGCACAGCGCACATTTTGAATATATAGGGCTTGTCCGACAGGGCTATTCCTTTGTCGATTATCGCCGCCACAACGAGCGGAACAAACAGTTCAAGTATCGCTTCAAGCATTTTGAAAAGCGGCGCAAGAACGCAATAAATTCTGCTGCCTTTCAGATATTTTAACAGTCCTTTCATGCTTAACCTGCTTTCTCCTTTTTTAGCTTTATATTATAGCATATCCTTTTTGTTTTGTGAAGCATACAGACAAAAAAACAATATTGTATGAATCAAAAAGCAATTTATTGCTAAATCGGAAATATGGCAAATTAATTTTATGATATAATTACTCAAAATAGTCATAATACGGAGGAAATCGGCGTGAAAGAGACAAAAGTTACAAATTTCGGTATTCAGCGTAAAATCGTTGCAAACATGACTTCCGAGAGCTGGGAAACAATTCCACATATTTCCTACATTTACGAACCCGAGGTTTCAAAATTCGTAGAAGTTGTCAAGGAGCTTAACGCATCGGGCAAATTCCCCGTTAAAATCACCATCAACACCATTATGCTCAAAGCCCTTTCAGAGGCTTTCAAAGCTGCTCCCCAGCTCAACGCTCATATTAAATTCAACCGCAAGCTCGTCAGAGGAACCATAACCGAATATGACGAGATTCACGCTTCAATGACATGGATTCTCCCCAACGGCGAGATGATGACGATTAATCTTCACGATATCGGCAACAAGAGCCTTGTCGAACTGACCGAATACATCGCCGATGTCGGCAGAAGAATCGGAAACACTGACCTCAACGAGGTTATGTTCTCCGTTTCAATGCAGGATACTCTTGAGAAACTCAAAAGAGGCCATCTTCTCAATGCGATTTACCGCCTTGTCGGCTCTAAGACCGGCAAAAATAAGGTCAAGACTCTTTCCGGCAAGGCTAAGAAGGATTATTACAGCATCCCCGAAAAGGACAGACTTACAAAAGAGGATATCAAGCAGGGTACCGTTACAATCTCCAACATCGGTTCAATCACAAGGGGAATCCCCGGCAGAGTTTCTCTGCTTTCAATCATTCCTCCCCAGATTTTCGTTGCCTGCATCGGCTCGGTAACAAAACGCCCCGTTGTTAAGCAGGACGAAAACGGCAACGACTATGTCGCAGTCGGTCAGGAAATGCCGATTGACCTTGTCTTTGACCACAGAGCGCTTGATTTCGGCGATCTCGTTCCCTTCATCAATAAGCTTGAGGATATCTTCAAGAATCCCGAACAGATGTATAATTGGTAATAATAAAAAAGAAAGCAGATTATCGGTCGGTAAAAGCGATCCTTAATCTGCTTTTTTGGCAGACATATTTCCACAAAAAAGTTCATAAATCCTTAAAATTGTTCTTTACAAATCGTTTCAGGTGTGATAGAATAATCACGGCAAAAAGCAAATCTTTAAAAGCGGTACAGAGATGCCGACAAGATTTTCATATATTTTTTAAGAAGCGGATTTTCCAGGATTATCCGCAGAGTCTTTATGTGATCTTGTCGGGTGCGGCAGGGTCATTTTTTATTGCCCCCGGAGGAATAAAAATGGAATTCAAGTCAAATATCATGGACAGCGGCGCCGTCAACCGTGCCCTTGCGAGGATATCTCACGAAATTGTTGAGCGCAACCCGGGCTGTGAGCGAATCAGCCTTGTCGGGATCATGCGCCGCGGCGCTCCGCTTGCAGACATTCTTGCGGCAAAAATCCGTCTGCTCGGAGTTGAAGCCGAAATCGGCTATCTTGATATTACGCTTTACAGAGACGACCTGAGCGGCGGATATCAGCCGAAGCTCAATTCAACAAAAATCGATTTTTCCGTTACCGACAAAACAATCGTCATGGTTGACGATGTGCTTTTCACCGGCAGAACCGCAAGAGCGGCGATGGACGCCATAATGTCGCTCGGCAGGCCTTCAAAAATCCAGTTCGCCGCCCTCATCGACAGAGGCCACAGGGAGCTGCCAATCGTTGCGGATTATATCGGCAAAAATGTTCCGACTTCACGAAACGAGGTTGTGGTTGTTAAAATCCCGCCCTTTGAAGATGAAATCGGAGTTTCCATCTGGCAAAAATAAATTTGTATATATTTTTAAGGAGGTCAATATACATGAAACTCGTTTACAACATCAAAGACAAGCCGAAGTTCGGTCAGCTGATCGTCTTCGCATTCCAGCAGCTCCTCGCCATTCTTGCTGCGACCATCGCCGTGCCCTCAATCATCGGCAACGGCATGTCACAGTCAGCAGCTCTGTTCGGCGCAGGCGTCGGCACAATCGTTTATCTTCTTTTCACCAAGTTCAGAAGCCCCGTTTTCCTCGGTTCTTCCTTCGCATTCATCGGCTCAATGTTCGCAGCCTTCGGCGGTGCGGTTTCAACAGCCGCAGGCCACGCAGGCTTAATCATCGGCGCAGCTTTCGCAGCTCTTGTTTATGTTGTTATCGCAATCGTAATCAAGTTTGTCGGCGTTGAATGGCTCAACAAGCTCATGCCCGCAGTTGTTATCGGCCCCACGGTTGCAATCATCGGTCTTTCGCTTGCAGGCAACGCTGTCGGCGATGCTCTCAAATTTGCAACCAACAACGGTTCTGCTTATGAAATGAGCGCTCACGGCTGGGTTGGCTTCATCTGCGCTCTCGTTACTCTCCTTACCGTTATGCTTTGCTCGGTTTACGGCAAGAAGATGGCAAAGCTCATCCCGTTCATCATCGGTATCCTTGCAGGCTATGCGGTTGCCGCAATCTTCACTCTTATCGGCACCAAGACCTCAAACGAATCACTTATGGTTATCGACTTCTCAATCTTCAGCAATATGAAGTGGCTCCCCGACTTCACCTTCCTCAAGGCAGTCAAGGGCTTCGCAGAGGTTGACGCAAAATACATTGCAACTCTTGCAGTTGCCTATGTTCCCGTTGCATTCGTTGTTTTCGCAGAGCACATTGCAGACCACAAGAACCTTTCTTCAATCATTGACAAAGACCTCCTTGCAGACCCCGGTCTCCACAGAACTCTGCTCGGCGACGGCATCGGCTCTCTTGCAGGCTCAATCTTCGGCGGCTGCCCCAACACCACCTACGGTGAGTCAGTCGGTTGCGTAGCTATCACAGGCAACGCTTCCGTTGTTACCATTCTCACAACCGCAATCATCGCCATCATCATCTCATTCTTCGGCCCGTTCGTAACCTTCCTCAGCTCAATCCCCTCCTGCGTAATGGGCGGCGTTTGCATCACCCTCTACGGCTTCATCGCAGTCAGCGGTCTTAAGATGATTCAGGATGTTGACCTTGGCGAAAACAAGAACCTGTTCGTTGTTTCAACAATCCTTATCACCGGCATCGGAGGCATGGCTCTCAAAATCGGTCAGGTTACCCTTACCTCCGTTGCATGCGCTCTTATCCTCGGCATCATCGTTAACATCCTTCTTTCACGCAAGGATAAGAAAGCAAGCAAATAATCCAATCAAAAATAATTACCGGCGGTTTGCTAAGTGGCAAGCCGCCTTTTTTCATTACCGTTTTATCCGTCAAAAAATCCCTCTGTTGTGTTTATTTACAAAAACAAAGCCCCGTTTCTGTATAAGTTTCATAAAAAATATTTGCGGTATTGAAAAACGCCTGCCTCTATGATAAAATAAGTATTATATTTTTGATAGGGAGAGATGTTATGGCATCCGAAGCCAATTCAGCCGTTAAGGTTGAAGAACAGTCGCCTCGTGCTGTTCCCAAAGACAGGCGTTATGTCGGCTCAAAGGAAACCGTCGCTTATATACTTGACGATATAGCTCAAAGCTTTAACATAAACAAGTATAACGACATTTTCGTTACGGACATTATACGAGTCGGTCTTAAATTCCAGGAAATTGTAACCTTCGTCATCGGCATCTGGGATATCATCAATGATATATTCCTTGCCGCAATTGTTGACAGAACCCGTACCCGTTGGGGCAAGTTCAAGCCCTGGCTGATTATTTACGCCATTCCCGGCGTTATCGTTACGATTCTGTTCTACATGATGCCCCTCATATTCGGCGACAGGCCGCTATATGATGTGTCAAAGCTGGCGTTTTATCTGATACTGCAAATGTTCACGAACCTTGCAGGCTCGCTTATTGCCATTGCAAGAACGGGCATGACGGCAACAATAACGCCGAACATCATCGACCGTACCCGCCTTATCACTCAGGCAAACCTGCTTTCGGGCTTCGTTGAGAAAGCTCCCGAAATCCTCATGGGTCTGTTTATCGACCTTGTCAGCAGAGGCGCAATCAAGATTCAGATGCGTTCGCTCTATGTTTCGGCAGGTCTTGTTACTTCTGTCGTTGCCGGCTCATTCGCTCTTATTTATGCCTTTGTTGCCAAAGAAAGAGTTATGCAGACGGTTGACCGCCCGAGCATCTTCCAGGGTTTCAAATCCGTTTTCACAAACAAACCCCTGCTTCTCATCACCCTTTCCGAATTCCTTGCCGCTTTCAGCATGAATTCGGGCACAAACTACTACTACATAAACGTTCTCGGCCTTGCCTCGATGTCAACAATCGTCGGCATCCCCGGCGCAATCGTTTCGCCGATAAGCTATTCATATGTTCCCTGGGCAAGAGCAAGATTCTCAACCAAGGCTCTCTGGGTTGTCGGCTCGCATATCGATAACCTGCTGATGACGGGCGTTTTCCTTGTCGGTTCAATCAACAAGAACTACAAGAAGCTCAGCGTTATGATTCCCGCATTCATGCTTCGTGAAACCATATTGATGTTCTTCTACGGAATCAAGAAGGTTATTCCCGAAGAAATGCGTAACGAAGCCATCGACTACGGCGAATGGAAAAACGGCTACAGAACCGAGGGCATGACGGGCGTTGCAAAGGGACTTGCAACAAAGCTTGTCAACACCGTCGGTCAGACAATCAAAGCTATGATTCTTTCGAGAATCGGTTATGTTCAGGGCGCAGGCTTCGGCGGTCAGAGCGAAAAGACCGAATATTCTCTTTTCTGGATGTGCACAATTCTTCCCGTTGTTACCGGCATTCTGAGCATCGTTCCCAAGCTGTTCTATGACCTGAGCGGCGAAAAGAGAGACAGAATGTACCGTGAGCTTCACGAAAGACGCAAGGCTATTGCCGCCGAAGTTCACAAGCTTGACAACGAAAAGACCGAAGAATCATCAGACTCTTCAAACGCATAAAAGCTAAGGGTAACGGCGATAAACCGAACCCGTCAAAAATGCAGTATTAAAGCGATATTTG
>CAYXVM010000102.1:0-6974 GCA_964468465.1 uncultured Clostridium sp. | reverse complement strand
AGAATCCCCGGCTGGTGCAGGCAATTCAAGGTCAACGGCAAAAGCTTTGACGGCGAAACCGTTAAGGGCTACGCCTTTGTTGAAGCGGGCGATTCGGGCAAAATTGATATTTCTTTCAAGATGGAGTGCCGCCTCGTTGCGGCAAATCCGGCGGTTGAGGCGGATATCGGCAGAGTTGCTCTTTGCAGAGGACCTCTTGTCTACTGCGTTGAAAGAGTGGATAACCCCGTTCCGCTTAACAATCTTCTTGTTTCCCCGGAGCTTAACGCTTCCGTTTCGTTCGATGAAAAAATGAACGCTTATACCGTTGAGGCTGACGGATTTGAGGACGGCTCGTTTGACGCTCTCTACCGTGACTATAAGCCCGATTTAAAGCCCCGCAGAATAAAATTTATCCCGTATTTCGCTTTTGCAAACAGAGGCGAGAGCGATATGCTGGTCTGGATAAGGGTGAAATAATGTGAAAAAAATAATTTCGGCAGTTCTGTCCGCTCTGCTGTTGCTTTCGCTGTGTTCATGCGCCCCGCAGGCGGGAGAATTGGAGCAAAGCCCCGAAGCGGTTGCGCAGAGCGAAATTATCGGAACGCTCGGCAGAACAATCAAAGACAGCCGCATTGTTGCCTACAGCGACGAAAACGATTATGTCAAATATATTGTCGTTTATTATGAAAACGGCAAAAAGACCGACGAGGTAACGCATTATTTCTATAACAACGATTTTGCTTTTGAGCGTGAAAAGCCAAGCTTTGAGGGCGAAACAGGGCTTACCGTTGAGAGCGAAAAGCGTTATATCAGCTTTAAGAGCAATGAAGCCGTCGGCGGCAGCTACTCCGAGGACAGAAAAATAATCGAACAAAGCTACAAGATAAAATGATAAAAAGGGAACCGTGATTCATTGAAAGCTTCACGGTTCCTTTTAAATTTACTTTTTCGTTTATGAATAAGCGGATACATTTTGCTAAAAATAAATGCAACCGGGAGTATTTCCCGATCAGAAACGCTGTTTGCGTTAAAAAGGAGCATATTATAATGAAAAAGATATTAGCCGCCGTATCCGTCGCCGTTATTCTTATTTCGGCGCTTCTTGTCGGCTGTAACGGCTCTGACGCCGGCAAGGTTACCGACAACAGCAGCAACGGCAATCCCGTTATGACAACAGATTCGGTCATTCCCGAAATCAGCTCCGAGCTGAATCACGGAAGCTCGGTTCTGACTCCCGGAAGCTCAACCGATAACGGCAGCTCCTCTGCCGCAAATCAATCAACAACAGTTTAAAACCGAAAAAAAGCGGCTGAGAACCAAGCTCAGCCGCTTTTGACTTTTTATTTTGCTTTAGGAAGTGCGATTGTTGCCTTGAACAGGTCGCCGTCAATCTGAAGCCCGAGCATTCCGCCCTGAAGCTCGCAAAGGTCTTTCGCAATCGACAGACCCAATCCGCTGCCCTCGCCGGTTCGTGCGGAGTCGCCTCTGACGAATCTCTGAGTCAGCTCCTCGGGAGAAATATCAAGCGGATTCTTTGAAATGTTTTTGAAAACAAGCGATCCGAAATCCGTTCCCTCGGCAACATCAATATAAACTCTCGTTCCCTCAAGCGCATATTTTCTTATGTTGGAAATAAGATTTTCAACAATGCGTGAGGTCTTCTGAGCGTCGGCGTTGACCATAACGGGATTTTCGGGGAGCTTCAAAACAAGCTCAATTCCGTATTTTCTCAGCTCATCCTCATGCTCTCCGACTGCCTGAGTCGCAAATTCGCAGAGATTGAGCTTGACGGGGTGGATTTCAACCGCACCCGATGAAGCCTTTGAAGCTTCAACCAAATCCTCGATAAGCTTTTTCATTTTCGCCGCTTTTTCGTCGAGAACGGAAATATATTTCTGAGCCGTTTCGTCCTCAACATTGCATTTTTTGAGCAGATCAACATAGTTGACAATTGAGGTCAGCGGAGTTTTGAGGTCGTGGGAGACATTCGTTATCAGCTCCGCTTTCATGCGCTGATCCTTGGTGGCATTGTCAACCGCTTTTTGCAGGCCGTCGCTCATTGAAAGGATATCCGCCGAGAAGCGGCGCAGGAATCCGGGCATGAGGTCGGTGTTGATTCTGCGGTTCATGTTGCCTTTTCTGATATCCGAGGTTGCCGCCATGATTTTGTCAAGCGAAACGATAAGCACGATGCAGAACCCAAGAACCGCAAGGTTAACGGCAATCATAAACAGAGTCAGGAGCACTCCTTCGCCGTAGTTAATCCAATTTCCTGCAATCAGAAGCAAAATTCCGTTGATAATCAGGAATGAAGTAACCGAAAGCGAAGCGATAACCCTGAATTTTTTGCGGCGTGAGTCCGAATAGTCGCAGGCAAAAAGCTGTTTTGTCTTTTTCCAAAGCCAGCGGAACGGGCGGATAAGCCAATAGCAAAGAGTGTATCTGAAGAAAGTTTTGTTGCGAAGGTTTCTCGCCATGCTCATGTTCAGCCCCGTCCAGATGAGGAAGAAGAGCGCAACGCACAGAGCGGTGCAAACGGTTGAGGTTTTAGCCGCCGCCGAGAACAGGAACGACATGAAACCGTCGTCATATGCCGAGGAGCCCACGCTGTAGATAAGGCTTGAGGGAGCGAATTCCCAGACAACGAAGCAGGTTGCAACTGCGCCGATGCAGAACATGAGAGTCAGCCCGACCGCCCAATTGAGCGCAAGGGGAATTTTGTCAAAGAAATTGATTCTGATTCCGTCTGCGGTTTTGCCTGCGACAGAGAGAAGATAAATGCAGGCGGCGCAGGCGATAAGGAAGAATACCGCAAACAGCGCAAGGCATTTTGAGGGTGAAGCGATACTGCCCCGATTGAAGCTGTCATATGCCGTTTTTGAAAGATTGAATAATCCGCTTGTGTTATCGACGGAATGAAGCCCGAAATATGCGCCCTTGATTTCATCCTCACTAAAGCCGAATTTTTGCAGACCCGACTGATCGGTGTATTTGAACAGCGAATCGTGGAGCTTTGAATAAATGCTTGCCTTATCTGACGGCACGGGTTTGCCGACAAGGAGCTTGTATTCTCCGTTCATGTAGCCCTCGGCAAAGGTTTCGCTGCCGAGCTTCTTTATAATTTGCTCCTCTGTGTCCTCTGCGGTGATTCCGCAGTTTGTAACAACCTCGCCCGAGCCGAAGAATACTGCAAAGCTCAGCTCATTGGTGGAAGCAAGATTCTTAGCAATAACATTATCCCATGTATCATAATTAGCGTTGATTTCCAATTCTTTTGAATTGTTTATCTGTTCAACCGTGTCCTCAAGCGAAGTCTCGCCGTAGCAGAAATGCTCATATGACGAAGCGTTGTCAACGCAGTTAAGAGCGTTGCTTATCTGCCTGATATAAGCGGGAACTGCTCCGTCCATTTCAACAACCAAGGTTGTGCCCTGCGCCGTTTCGCCGCCGATAATCCGGGTGACGGGTTCTGACACGGCAACGGCAGTTGCCGGTTCTTCTTCGGCAACATCCGCTTCAGGCTCTCCGTAATAATCAACATAGTCATAGCTGTTGAATTCATCGAATGAAATTATCGTTCCGTCGTGAGAGAAATAATAGGTTTTTCCGTTGTATTCAAGGCTGTATCTGTATCTGTTTTCGCCGTCGATGCTGACCGCTATTCCCGAGCTGTCAAGCAGAGAATAAGCCTCGGTGACTTTATCGATAAGCTTTTGGTAGCGTTCGGTTATTCCTTTGCCTGCGGCTGTGTTCAGATAGTCATTGCGGGTGTTGACATTGAGGTATTCGGCGCCACAGATGATATGAATTTCGCTTTCGCTCATCAGACCTCTGAACGCCGTTGTCTGAGTGTATTCCGTTCCGGGCGAATAGCTGTTATACATGGCAACGCCCTTGACAAAACGGCTTGCAAAACAGCCCGACGCAAAGAACATAACCGCCGCAATAACAAGTGCGGCAAGCTTCGTCCCTGTGCCGTATTTAATATTTTTCGATTTTGTAGCCAATTCCCCATACCACCTTTAAGTATTTTGGATCCTTAGGATTGATTTCGATTTTCTCACGGATTCGGCGAACATGCACCGTGACCGTCTTTTCGGCGTAGCAGGCGGGCTCGTTCCAGACAGCCTCGTAAATCTGCCCCGTTGAGAGCACTCTGCCGAGATTTTCCATCAGCACGCTGATTATGCCGTATTCGGTCGCCGTGAGCTTAATCGGCTCGCCGTCAAGAGTCAGTTCCTTTGCGAGCGTATCAAGAGAAAGCCCCCCCGTTGTGATAACGCCCTCTTTCTTTTCCATTGAGCCGAGCGAGGTGAAGCGCCTTATCTGCGATTTGACTCTTGCCATGAGCTCCAGGGGATTGAAAGGCTTCGTCACATAGTCGTCCGCCCCGAAAGAAAGCCCCGTTATTTTGTCGGTATCCTCACTCTTGGCAGAGAGCAGAATGATGGGTATGTTATGCTGTTCACGCATTTTGAGCGTTGCCTGCAAGCCATCCAGACCCGGCATCATTATGTCGAGAATAACGCAGTGCACCTCGTTATCCCTGACCTGTTCAAGCGCCGCTCTGCCGTTATCCGCCCGAAGAACATTATAGCCCTCAAGCTTCAGATAAATTTCGAGCGAATCGAGAATGGCGATGTCGTCGTCGCAAACAAGAACGGTATACATATCTTCACCTCATCAAATCTATCCCTTGGAACAGTTTAATTCTAAAATGGTATAGTTACAAATGTGGAACGAAAAAAGTTACAATTTTATTAAGGTTTCAGAATTCCTTTTTCAATCGATGTGTTGATTATGCCCTCAACGATGTGCCAGAGCCCGGGGGCGGCGGTGCGGATGATGTCCATTCGCTTGTAAATCTGCGGAGCGTGAACGTCGCCCTCTTTCCAGGTGTGACCGTCGGTCATGTAGTTGAGAATGAGCGGCTGAAGCCTGTCCATTGCGTTGGCAAAGCGGCTTTCGGGGGTTTCCATAGCCTCAAATTCATCCCAGAGGGAGCGGATATAATCGCCCTGACCGCCCTCAAGACTGCCGAAAAGCTTTTCAGCCGCCTTTGTTTCTCTGTCAAGCTTGCCCTCGTTGCCCTTTTCGTCATAGGCAAAGGTGTCGCCCGCATAGACCTCAACAAGGTCGTGAACAAGCGCAATTTTCAGCACTCTTTCAATATCAACCTTTTCGGCGGCGTATTCTTCAAGAATCAGCGCCATCATCGCAAGATGCCAGGAGTGCTCTGCGTCATTCTCACGCCGTGAACCGCCGATTATGACATTCCTGCGGAGAATTTTTTTCATTTCGTCAATGACCGTCAGAAAATTTATCTGTTTTTGCAGTTTTTCGCCTTTTATAAAATCAAAATTATCCATCTGAACACCTCTTTCAAATACTGAATCAATTATATCACATTTCTCTGTGAGCTTCAAGGCAAACGGCGGTTGAAATGCGGACAAAGCTGTGATAAAATATTTCCGGAGGTTCGGGACTATGATTGAAAGCGAAAAAAACATCGGTCAGCCCACGGTTGAGCTGACCAACATGGTTATGGTTGAAGATAAAAATAGCGGAAAGGTTCTGGTTCAGGAGAGAATCAAGAGCTGGCGTGGCATTTCGTTCCCCGGCGGGCATGTTGAGCCGGGCGAAAGCTTCGTTGATTCGGCGGTTCGGGAGGTCAGGGAGGAAACGGGGCTTGATATCCGCAGTCTCCGCCTTTGCGGCACGGTTCATTGGGCGCACAGGAAGAACCACAACAGATATATTGTTTTTCTCTACAAAACAAGCGATTTTTCTGGCAATCTCATTGATTCAACCGACGAGGGCAGGGTCTTTTGGGTGAAGCCCGAGGAGCTTGAAAGCCTTAATCTTTCGCCGAATTTTGAAAAATATGTTCCGATGTTCCTCAGCGATGAACACAGCGAGGCTTACGGAATGTGGAGCGAGGACAGCGAGGATGTTATTATATATAAATGAAAATGATATTTCCAATTCTTCCGCCTCGGCGGCTGAGGTCGGCGGAAGCAGTTGGATGAGCAGAATCGGCGGCGAAACGCCGATAACCGCAATCAATATTCCCGGAACGCACGACAGCGCAACGAAATATGTCAGCTTTGCGTTTGCTTCAAAAACTCAGTCGCTCTCAATTGCCGAACAGCTTGAAGCTGGAGTGCGCTATTTTGATATGCGCTTTGAAAAGACCGAAAACGGTTTTAAGGCGGTGCATTCGGTGAGCGATTGCAGAGAGGAAAAGAGCATATTTTCCGAAAAGCTGACCGCAGAAAAAATAATCGGAGACTGCTCTGCTTTTCTGAGCGAAAACTCGGGCGAAACAATACTTTTTCAGCTTCGTGAGGATGACGGAAACGCAGGAGATTCGTTTTTTGAGAGCTTTTATGAGCTTTATATAAAAAATAACCCCGACCTGTGGTTCTGCGAAAACAGAATTCCGAAGCTCGGTGAGGTCAGGGGGAAAATCGTGCTTCTGCGTGTTGTCGGTGCAGACGGTGAAAAATTCACGGATGAAAACAGCGGCATAAATTTCAGCCTTTATCCTTATATCGACGGAATGAAAAAGCATGATTACCGCAGAGAGGATATCGAAACGCTCGAAGGCACGGCTTACGGCTCAATGTATGTTCAGGATTCCTATCAGCTTCTCGGCAGAAGAAAGCTTGCGGCGATTGAGGATTTTCTCGGCTCGGAGCTTGACAGCGCCGAATTCAACATCTGCATGACAAACTGCACGGGCGTTCTTATGCCGTGGATGAATGCGATATATGTTAACAAACGGCTTAAGAATTACGGCTTTGAAAGCGGAAAATATTACGGCATCGTTGCAGTTGATTTTGCTGATTCGGAGCTTTGCGGCATGATTTATTCTTCAAACTTCTGATAGGCAGAGCCTATCCTTAATTTGCGAAAAACGGGCGACCACACAGGGTCGCCCCTACTGTATGACGATGATTTCTGCTGTTTTCATGGGAAAACCGTGGCTG
>CAYXVM010000101.1:0-7038 GCA_964468465.1 uncultured Clostridium sp. | reverse complement strand
AGTTCAGGCGAAAATAGACCGTTTTAAACCATATCGGGTTCGACTCCCATCACCTCAAGCTTGCCGCTCAAATAAGAGCGACAGCTTCTGAACTCTCGGTTCTTTTATATTATGCCACGCTTTGCGCTTCTTACTTATTGACAAAAAAAATTCCTGATGTTACAATTATTTATAATTAAGGTAACATTATACAATTATATTATGGGGAGGAATCGGCGTTGATTTATTATTTCACGGGAACGGGAAATTCAAAATATGCCGCTGAAAAACTTGCCGTCAAGACGGGCGACCGTGCCGTTTCGATGGCA
This sequence comes from uncultured Clostridium sp., assembly GCA_964468465.1. Lineage (GTDB taxonomy): Bacteria > Bacillota > Clostridia > Oscillospirales > Acutalibacteraceae > CAG-177. The sequence continues at coordinate 6,730 of CAYXVM010000101.1, read as the reverse complement.
GATATCCTGAGCGGCAATGCAGAAACGGTTAAGGACGAAATAACGGGCTTTGTTTTCCCCGTCTATTTTTGGGGTCTGCCCGAAATAGTGAAGCGTTTTGCAGCAGCAGTCAAAGGCAGTCTCGGCGGCTATGTTTACTGCGTTATCACCTGCGGAGCAAGCACGGGAGCCGCCGCTCAGCTTCTTGAAAAAGCTCTCGGAACAAAAATCAACTACAGCTTTTCTCTCAGAATGCCCGATAATTATGTTGTTATGTATAACCCCTGTTCAAAAGAAAACAGCCTGCGTTTTCTCAGGCACGCCGACAAAGAGCTTGACGGAATCTGCGATGACATCAACGCTCGGGCGCAAAGAAGCGAAATTAATTTTGCAGACAAGGCAAAAACCGCCGTTTTGAATCCGTTTTATAATATTTTCAGAACAACCTCAAAATTTTATGCGGATTCAAACTGTGTTTCCTGCGGAATGTGCGCCAAAAACTGCCCCGACGGCGCAATTGAGCTTCAGAACGGCAAGCCCGTCTGGATAAAATCCAAATGCCAGCATTGCACGGCTTGCATCAACTGCTGCCCGAAAAGGGCGATTCAGTTCGGCAAAAAGACTGCCGAGCGGACAAGATATAACATTTGGGAAATAACAAAATAACAGCTCTGCGGAGGAATTTATTATGATAGTTAAAAATTATTTCGGCGAAACTGCGGACGGCAGAACAGTTGACTGCTATTCGCTCAAAAATTCAAGCGAAACAACCGTTGACATTCTCACCTACGGCGCAACAATCAACAGCATTTATGCCGCTGACAGAAACGGCGATTTTGCCGATATTCTCGTCGGCTTTGACACAATCGATGGTCACGAAAAATATTCCGACTATGAGGGAATGACCGTCGGCAGGTACGCAAACCGCATTGCGGGCGGCAAATTTACAATCGACGGCACGGAATATCAGGTTGAAAAGAACGAAAACGGCATAACCTGCCTCCACGGCGGAGCAGAGCTTTCAACCGCCGTCTGGAAAGCGATTATCATTGATGACAGCAGTCTTGAAATGAGCTACCAAAGCCCCGACGGAGCAATGGGCTTCCCCGGCAAGGTCGATTTCAAAGTTACCTTTACTCTTTTTGAGGATAATTCGCTCAAAATTGATTATTATGCCCTCAGCGACAAAAAAACGGTTATCAACATGACCAATCACGCCTATTTTAACCTTGCGGGCAAGGGCGATGTGCTCGGTCAGGAGCTTATGATTAACGCCGACGCATTCACTCCGACCGATGAAAACAGCATCCCCACGGGCGAAATCCGCCCCGTTGAGGGAACGGCGTTCGATTTCAGAGAGATGAAGCCCATCGGCAGAGATATCGGCGAAAATGACGAACAGCTCATCATGTGCCGCGGCTACGACCACAACTTCTGCCTCAATGACGGCGACGGCCCTGCGGCAACGGCTTATGACCCCGAGAGCGGCAGAAAGCTTGATGTTTTCACCGACCTTTGCGGCGTTCAGCTCTACACGGGCAATTTCCTTGACGGAACAAAGCCCGGCAAACACGACGAACCGCTCATTAAGCATGCGGGCTTCTGCCTTGAAACCCAGTTTTATCCCAACACTCCCAACATGCCCGAATTTCCGCAATGCACCGTTGAGGCGGGGAAACCCTTTGAAAGCTGCACGGTTTTCCGCTTTTCTGTTTCATAATTAACGGTTTGTTCATTTTTAAATGGCAAAAGTAACAATTTATTTTTTGCCAATTCACAAAATATTTAAAAAACAGAGTATAATTAAAAGTGACGATAAATTCCGATAGGAGGGGATTTGATCATGGCAGCGGAAAAAATTCTTGTTGTTGATGATGATAACAATATCTGCGAACTTTTAAGACTTTATCTTGAAAAAGAGGGCTATGAGGTTGCAATCGCAAACAACGGCGCAGACGCCGTTAAAGCTTTTCAGGAGTTTTCGCCGAGCCTTATGCTTCTTGACATAATGCTGCCCGTTCTTGACGGCTGGCAGGTTTGCCGAGAGGTCAGAAAGTTCTCGGACAAGCCGATTATCATGCTCACCGCCAAGGGCGAAACCTTCGACAAGGTTCTCGGCTTCGAGCTCGGAGCGGACGACTATGTTGTTAAGCCCTTTGACGCAAAAGAGGTTATGGCAAGAGTAAAAGCCGTTCTTCGCAGAAGCGGAGCGGGCGCACAGACCGATATCAAAGAGGTTCGTTACGATAAGCTCGTTATCAACCTTACAAACTATGAGCTGAGAGTTGACGGCAAAAAAATCGACACTCCCCCCAAAGAGCTTGAGCTTATTTATCACCTTGCAAGCAACCCGAACAGAGTTTTCACAAGGGATCAGTTGCTTGACGAGGTCTGGGGCTTCGATTATTACGGCGATTCAAGAACGGTTGATGTTCATGTCAAGCGTCTGCGTGAAAAGCTCGAGGGCGTTTCCGACAAATGGGAGCTTAAAACCGTTTGGAGCGTCGGCTATAAATTTGAAACGAAAGACTGATAATCCGGGAGTGCTCTCTTATGTCAAAAAGAAGAAGCTCCGGACTTTTCCGGAAATACTTCATTGTCACAATTTCAATTATCCTTGCAAGCTTCGTCTTTATAGGCGGAGCTCTCTTGCTTTTGGTATCAAAAGTCTGGATGGATGAAAAAATCGAACTGCTTGTTGAAAACACCGCAAGCCTTGCTCAGAACACAAGCGATGTTCTCGAATCGGATTATCTTGGCGAGAGCGGCAGAGGCTCGATTATCGTTATCTGCAACTCTCTGATGCAGATTTCAAACGCCATTGAAGCCGATGTGTTCATCACAAATCTTGACGGCGATGTTGTTTACTGCAAAGAAATTCTCCAATCCAACATGGCGCTTTATACCGGCAAGTGCATGGTTCACAGTCAGTATAATATTTCAAAGGATATTATGAGCACCGCAGTTAAAGGAACGGTCAGCACAATGGGCGACCTTAACGGATTACTAAGCGATATTCATTTTGTCGTCAGCTCCCCCATTATCGTCAACGGCAAAACGATCGCCGTTGTTTTTGCAACCCAACCGATAGTCGGCGGTCTGACTCCTTATATCGCAACGATTTTCAAAATGTTCTTCCTTGCAACGCTTTTCACCTTTGCGATTGCTTTCATTCTCGTTTACCTTGTTTCATACAGGCTGACAAAGCCCCTGCGTGAAATGTCGTCGGCGGCAAAGCAGTATGCAACGGGCGATTTTTCAAAGCGGATTTCCATCAATCATTCAAAACTGCGGCTGTTCGGAGTTGACGAAACCGACGAGCTTGTTCAGGCGTTCAACACCATGGCGCAGGCTCTTGCAACTCTCGAATCCTCCCGCAGAAGCTTCGTTGCCAATGTTTCGCACGAGCTTAAAACGCCCATGACGACCATAGGCGGCTTTATTGACGGAATACTTGACGGCACGATAAGCCCCGACAAGCAGAATCAGTATCTTAAAATCGTTTCCGACGAGGTCAAACGCCTTTCAAGGCTTGTCACGGGTATGCTCAACATGAGCAAAATCGAGGCGGGCGAGCTTGACCTGAAGCCTGTTCGCTTTGATATCTCAGAGATGTTGTTCCGCACCCTGCTCGGCTTTGAACAGCTCATTGACAATAAACATATCGAAATCCGAGGCCTTGACACGATGGAAAGCAACCCCGTCACGGCGGATAAGGATATGATAAATCAAGTTGTTTATAACCTTATTGACAACGCCGTTAAATTCACTCCCGAGGGCGGATATATCGAGGTCAGCTCAAAATCCGACGCAGAAAAGGTCATTGTTAAAATCCGCAACAGCGGAAAGGGAGTACCGAGCGAAGAAATAGACAAAATATTTGAGAGGTTCTATAAAATCGATAAATCCCGCAGTTACGATGTCAAGGGCGCAGGAATGGGTCTTTATATTGTTAAAACAATTATTGAACTTCACGGCGGTCAGATAACCGCAAGAAGCGAGTTCGGAGAATACACCGAATTCATCTTCCAACTGCCGCTCAATTAAAAATATTACCAATAATTATTGAAACTTTTTTAAAGCTGTGTTCAAATTGGCTTAACAACAACGGCTTAGAATAAACTCAAACAAACAAGCGGAGGCATTATTATGAATGAAGAATTTGAAAACAGACAGGAAAACAACGAAACTCAGCCTGAAAATTTAAGAGAAGTTGCCGCTCAGGCAATCGGCGACAATGAAAGCGCCGAACAGCCTGCCGCTCAGCCTCAGGCAAGCGAAAGCATCCCCAATGTTGAGGCTCAGAAGGTTGAAGAACCCACTGCAAACCCGACATATCAGAATCCGATTTATTCTCAGCAGCCTTATTCGGGCGGATACAGTCAGCAGCAGAATCAGCAGCCTTACGGCGGATATTCTCAGCCGAATCCGCAGCAGCCTTATTATTACAACAATCCCGCTCAGCAGTCGCCCGTTAACAACGCTAAAAAGAAAACAGGCAAGGGCTTGAAAATCTTTGCCGCCTGCCTTGCGGTAGTTATTGTTTTCGCCCTCGGCTTCGGCGTTTCATCGATAGTTAAGCACTCCTCAAAATCCGAAACCTCATCATCGGTAATTGTCAACGGCGACGGCCCGAACCTCAACATCAACGAATCGCCCGTCACCCCGACAAAGGTTTCAACCGAAGGCGTTTTAAGTCCGGCTCAGATTGCCGCAAAATGCAAGCCCTCAAATGTCGGAATTGTTGTTTATTCCAAGAATTCCAACTCCGCAGCGGGCGAAGGCTCGGGCGTTATCATGGGTGAGGACAAGTCCGGCGAATACACCTACATTATCACCTGCGCCCATGTTATCAATGATGCAGGCATCAGCGCAAGAGTTCAGACCGAGGACGGCACAACCTATGACGCAGAAATCGTCGGCTTTGACACAAGAACAGACCTCGGCGTTCTCAAAATAAAGGCAAGCGGACTTCCCGCCGCGGAATTCGGAGATTCAAATTCTCTGACGGTCGGCGACGCCGTTTATGCAATCGGCAACCCCGGCGGCGTTGAATTTTTCGGCTCGTTCACCGACGGCTATGTTTCCGCAATTGACAGACCCGTCAACAGCGAAATCGGCTATTCAATGAAGTGCATCCAGCACAGCGCAGCCATCAACCCCGGCAACTCGGGCGGTATGCTCGTTAACGCCTACGGTCAGGTTATCGGCATCAACTCTCAGAAGATTGCCGCAACCGATTATGAGGGCATGGGCTTTGCAATCCCCATCACTTCCGCAAAAACAATCGTTGAAAGCCTTATCAACTACGGCTATGTTCCCAACAGACCCGAGCTCGGCATCAAATATTATTCTGTCAGCGCAAGCGCACAGTACAGCATGATAGCTCAGATAAAGGGCTTGCCCGCAGGCACGCTCATCATTGCCGAAATTGACCAGAACAGCTCTCTTACCGGCACGGATGTCAGAAAATACGATATGATTACCGCAGTTAACGGCACTCCGCTGACAACCGCCGATATCCTCATTGAGAAGATTGACAGTGGCAAGGTCGGCGACAAGATGACCCTCTCGATTTGCAGGGTTAACGGCGACTATTCAACAAGCGAATTTGATGTTGAAATTACGCTCGTTGAGGATAAGGGCAGCTCCGAACCCGTATCAACCACAACTGCTCAGTATGTTGACCCGTTCCAGTATTTCAGCCAGTTCGGATTTTAATTGAACAAAGTTAAACGGTCGGTGCCTCATCGAAGCACCGACCGTTTTGTTATTTATCCAGATTTTTAACCGTCGGAAGATTCCATTGAAAAACCGTTGCAAGGATTCTGATAATCATAACCGAGCCTGCGCCGATGATAACCGCAAGCGCAGTTGAACAAACTTTATAATGAATCAGATTATAATAAATCAGCGCACCGATTATTGCGGCAATCGCATAAACTCTTTTGCGAAGAATTTTCGGCACTTTGCCCGCCATAATATCACGCATAACTCCGCCGCCTACCCCTGTCAGGGTTGCAACAAAAACCGAAAGAAACATGTTTTCGCCGAAGCCGCAGGCGATTGCGCTGTTAACGCCGCCGATAACAAAAACGGAAAGACCGATTGAATCGAAAACATTTATAATCTGAGAATAAACATCAAAATGCTTTTTGATTCTCGTGCCGAGGAAATATGCGATAACAAAAACAACCAGAGAGGTTGCAAGAGCGGTTATCGCAAAAACGGATTTTCTGAATGCCATGGGCGGCAGATAGCCAAGAATCAAATCTCTTACGATTCCTCCGCCGACAGCCGTTACCGTGCCCAGCACAAGCGCTCCGAAAACATCAAATTTCTTTTCGAGAGCGGTTATTACGCCGGAAACCGCAAAGGCAACCGTTCCGATTAATTCAATTGCAAAAAGCGCCTTTTCAATGCTCATGGACACTCCTCCTGTTGATAAAATTATTATGAATCAGACTGTTTCCTTTCGCTTTTGGCTCTCCTGAGCTCCGAAAAGAAGCCCGACAGCAGAGCGGAACATTCCTCCGCCATAAAGCCCGAAACAACCTCGGGCTTATGGTTATAGGGCAGGTCAAAAAGATTGATTACCGACCCGCACGAGCCCGCTTTTCCGTCGCTTGCGCCGAAAACGAGACGGCGAAGCCTCGAATTTATGATTGCGCCCGTGCACATGGGGCAGGGTTCAAGAGTCACGAACATTTCGCATTCCCAAAGCCGCCAACCGCCGAGCTTTTTGCAGGCA
>CAYXVM010000100.1:5056-7110 GCA_964468465.1 uncultured Clostridium sp. | reverse complement strand
TCGCCCGCCTGCTCTTTCATGCCGTTGATGATACAGCCGTCAAGAGTGAGCCCGTCTGCTTTTTTCGGAGCGGGTTCGGCGGATTCTGCCTTTTCGCAGGCAAATTCAATATAATCGGAACAGCTTTCGTCTCTGCCCGTGAGAGCCATGAAGCAATGCCACGCGTTCATCATTTCCCGGGAAAACGGGTTGATTATGGCGCAGTCAAGCCCGTTCTGCATAGCCATTGTGTAGAAAACGGCGTTGACATCGGGTCTTGAGGGCAGACCGAATGATATATTTGAAACTCCGAGATTTGTTTTGATTCCCGCTTCGTGAAGCATTTTAACGGCTTTCAGAGTAACATTTGCGCTGTTTGTGTCGCTTGAAACCGCCATTGCGAGAGGGTCAACGATGATATCTTTCTTTTCAATGCCGTATTTTTCTGCTTCGGCAATAATTTTTTCTGCAATGGCAACTCTGCCCTCTGCCGTTTCGGGGATTCCGCTCTCGTCAATCGTGACGGCAATCAGAACGCCGCCGTATTTTTTGACAAGCGGAAAAACGGCTTTCATGCTCTCAGCCTTGCCGCTGACAGAGTTTATCAGAGCTTTGCCGTTGTAGATACGCATTGCTCTTTCCATGGCTTCGGGGTCAACCGTGTCAATCTGAAGCGGCAGGTCAACAACGCCCTGAACGGAGCGTATGACACTCTCCATCATCTTCGGTTCGTCAATTTCGGGCAGACCGACATTTATGTCGAGCACCGAAACGCCCTTGATATTCTGGCTGACCGCTTCGCCGAGAATGTAGCCGATATCGCCGTTTCTCAATGCTTCCTTGAAGCGTTTTTTGCCTGTCGGATTGATTCTTTCGCCTATGATAACGGGATTTTTGCCGATTTCAACGGCGTGGGTGTATGATGAAATAACCGTCAGATTTTTCTTTTCGGGAAGTCTGAACGACATATCCTTTGTCTTTTCAACGGTTTTACGTATGTATTCGGGTTTTGTTCCGCAGCAACCGCCGATTATTGTTGCTCCCGCCGAAACGATATCACGCATGATGTCCGAAAACTCATCTGCTCCGATGTCAAAAACGGTCTTTCCGTTTTCGGTTCTCGGCAGACCTGCATTGGGGTTAACGATTATCGGAACGCTTGTGTTTTTGGCTATTTCGGGAACGATTCCGAGCATTTGCTTCGGGCCGAGCGAGCAGTTGATGCCGATTGCGTCTGCGCCGAGACCTTCAAGCATTGCAACCATTGCGTCGGGATTTGCGCCCGTCATCAGCTTTTTGCTCTCGTCATAAACGCAGGTTATGAACACGGGCAGGGAACAGCTCTCTTTTGCCGCAAGCAGAGCAGCTTTCGCTTCGTAGGAATCGTTGATTGTCTCAATCAGAACAAGGTCTGCGCCTGCGGCTGCACCGATTTTAATTGTCTCCGAGAAAATATCAACCGCTTCTTCAAACGGCAGATCGCCGAGCGGCTCAATCATTTTGCCCGTCGGGCCGATATCGAGCGCAACAAATGCGTCATAGCCCTTGCAGGCGGCTTTGGCGTTGTTAACCGCCGCCGTAACGATTTCTGAAAGATTGTCGAATTTAAGACGGTTTGCGCCGAAGGTGCAGGTGGTTATAATCTGCGCTCCCGCTTCAAGATAAAGGCGGTGCATTTCAATAATTTTTTCGGACTTTGTGATGTTCCAGCTCTCGGGATATTCCCCGGGTTTTAGCCCGTTTGCCTGAAGAAATGTTCCCGCTCCGCCGTCGCAATAGGTTATTCCGCTTTTTATTTTTTCAAGAATGTTCATTTTTTCACTTCAATCTCTGTAGGGACAGTTAACTCCGCTGCAAATCATACAGCCGGGCCCTTTGCATTTATTTTTTTCTTTGCCGATTCCGATAATTGCCGTCACGGATTTAACCGGAATCATCATCAGGCTGTCGGTCAGGGTCAGCCCGATTGTTTTGCCTGCGTCGAGAAAAGATAAGATATCTTTTTGATTTTCAATCGGCAAATCGCCGTAGCCGGGGCTGAACCTGTCGGTCAGGTACAGACCCTGCGCTTGAAG
>CAYXVM010000100.1:0-5046 GCA_964468465.1 uncultured Clostridium sp. | reverse complement strand
CGGGGCTGAATCTCGGCCTGAGAAAATCAGAATTTTCAAACGAGAAATTTATTTTATCGCAGAATGCTTCAATAGCCGCCGAGCCCACGCAGTCGGAAACAATTCCTTTGAGAGGGGAGAGAGCGGCGTTTTTTGAAAGCAGGCGGTGAGCGCCGAAGCCCGTTGTTGCGGCGAAAACATAGGCATAATCACAGCCGCTCAGGTTCTTTTCAAGCGAGCGGCTCTGAACTTTAATGAAGCCGAGGTCAACGCCGTTTTCAATTTTAACGGGAACTTTCTTGAAGCAAGCCTTGAAATCCGCCGCTTTCAGAAATTCTTCGGTGCATTCGGCAATAAGCTTTTCGGTTTCTCCGTCAAGCTTTGCCGAATAATAGCCGAGATAAACCGCAACCTCTTTCGGGTTTATTGTTATCTCGGAGGCAGGAGTTTTAATAATGTTAATCATCCGATAATGTCCTCAAGATTGGCTTTGATTTTTGCGGCAACATCGGGCTTGTTCATCGAATAAACATGAACCGTCTTGATGCCGTTTGCATAAAGGTCAACTATCTGCTCGGTGGCGTAGGCAATGCCCGCCTGCTTCATTGCCGCAGGGCTTGAGCCGAAGCGGTCAACAATCTGAATGAATCTGCGGGGCAGAACCGTGCCCGAAAGGCTTCTGATTCTCTTGACCTGAGATGGATTTGTGACGGGCATGATTCCCGGAATAACGGGAACGGTGATTCCCGCTTCTCTTGCTTTATAAAGGAAATTATACAGTATATTATTATCAAAAAACATCTGAGTAGTCAGAAATTCGCAGCCTGCGTCAACCTTGGTTTTGAGGTTCTGAATGTCCTGCTTCTGATTTTCGCTTTCGGGGTGACCCTCGGGATAGCATGCGCCGCCGATGCAGAAGCCGCCGAACGCTTTAATTTCTGCCGCAAGGTCGCAGGCGTGAGAATAGTCAAGGCTCTTTTTGCTCATTCCTTCGGGGATATCTCCTCTGAGGGCAAGAATATTTTCAATTCCCATTGATTTCATCCGTGCAAGAGTGTCTTTAATCTTATCTCTGTCGGAGCAAACGCAGGTGAGATGTGCAATCGGAGTAACGCCCGTTTCAAGAATGCTTTCGGCAACATCGAGGGTGTATTTGTCCGTCGTTCCGCCTGCGCCGTAGGTTACGCTCATAAAATCGGGCTTAATCTTTGCAATTTCAAGAGCGGAATTTTTGATGTTTTCGTATGTTTCGCTGCTTTTTGGAGGAAAAACCTCAAACGAGAGGGAGAGCGAATCCCTGTTCAGAATATCGATTACTTTCATTTTTTATCAACCTTTATTTTTGAATATCAACAGCTTACTGAAAACATAATTCAGTATAACAACAATGATTTGAACAATGATTTTTGCGATAAATTCGTTGAAGCTGAGCAGAGTTACCATCACGAACATGAAAAGCAGTTCAACGAGAAGCGAAAACAGCCTTGCTCCGATGAAGCCGACAAACTCTCTGCCCGCAACCTCGGGCTTCCAGCTTTTTGATTCAAAAACAATCAGCTTGTTTGTGACAAAAGCGAATATTACCGCAACGACCCACGCAATAACGGTTGCGTCAAGATAATCCGTTCCGCTGCCGAGCAGGTCAAGAGCCTTTTCCCAGCCTGCCGAACCGATGAGCGCATTGAAAACGCCGTCCCATCCGACGGAAATGAAAATCTTTTTTGTGATATAGAATGTCACAAGATTAACGGCGGTTGTCAGCACGCCGAAAATGATATAAGTTATGATTTCTCTTGTAAAAAGCTTGTCAATGAGCTTGCCGATGAAGCTTTCTTTTTTGAACAGCCTGAACAGAAGCTCCCTTATTTTTTCAATCATAATTAATCTCCGATTCAAAATTTTTGCCGCAATATATCAAACATTTTAAATCAAAAAGCAAATAAAGTCAATAAATGCTTGCATTTTTAATATATTATGTTAAAATAATATGTAAAGACAGAGAGGTGAACCTGATGGATTCAGCGCCTCAAATCAAAAAAAGAATACATTTTCTTGATGAATTGCGGGGCTTTGCGGTCTTCTGCATGATATTTTATCACGCATTTTTCATCATCGGTTCTTTTTTTGAGATTGCGGCGGCAGATTGGCTATTTGAGTTTTTTATGCCCGTTCAGCCGATTTTTGCCGGAGTTTTTATTTCAATCTGCGGCCTTTCATGCACATTGTCAAAAAATAATTGGAAAAGGGGAACAATCCTGCTCGGCGTTGCGCTCGGCATGACCTTTGTGACTGCCGTTGTTATGCCGAAGCTCGGATTTGCCGAATGTGAAATTTATTTCGGTATTCTCCATTTCCTTTCGGTTTCGATTTTGATTTATGCCCTGCTTTCAAAGACGGTTTTGAAAATTTCGCCGTTTGCGGGCTTGCTTGTCTGCGCCGTGCTTTATGCTTTCACAAGCGGAATCGGCGGCGGATATCTCAGCTACGGCGAGCTGATAACGCTCCGTTTGCCCGAGAGCCTTTATGAATCAAATCTGCTCATGCCCCTAGGAATCTATTCGCCCTCGTTTTATTCTGCGGATTATTTCCCGCTCTTCCCCGATATATTTATTTTCTTTGCGGGCGTGTTTGCGGGCAGATATTTTGCCGGAAAAGGATATCCCGAAAAGTGGTATAAAATGCGTTCCTCTTTCTTCGGCTTTCTCGGCAGAAACGCTTTGATAATCTATATTGCCCATATGCCGATAATTTACGGTGTGGCATACGGGATTGAAATGATAATAAATTTGTTTAAATGATTGGAGTATGAAAAAATGAGCGAATCATGCAGCGGAAATTGCTCGAGCTGTTCGAGCAACTGTTCATCAAAAGATGCTCAGGATATGAGAATCCCGAGCGGACCGTTCAGCAATGTTAAAAAGGTAATCGGCGTTGTCAGCGGCAAGGGCGGAGTAGGTAAATCGCTTGTAACTTCGCTTCTTGCAAGCGCAATGCAGGCAAGAGGAAACGCCTGCGCAGTGCTTGATGCGGACATAACAGGCCCGTCAATCCCGAAATCGTTCGGAATTAAAACGAGAGCAAAAGCCGATGAAACAGGTCTGCTCCCCGAGGAGAGCAAGCTCGGCGTTAAGATTATGTCGATAAATCTTCTGCTTGAAAGCGAGGAATCTCCCGTTGTCTGGAGAGGCCCCGTTATCTCGGGCGTTATTCAGCAGTTCTGGAAAGATGTTGCATGGGGCGATGTTGACTATATGTTTGTTGATATGCCTCCGGGAACGGGCGATGTTTCGCTGACGGTTTTCCAGAATCTTCCCGTTGACGGCATTATAATCGTTACTTCTCCGCAGGATCTGGTAACGATGATTGTCAAAAAGGCTTTCAACATGGCAAAGCTTATGGATATTCCCGTGCTCGGCCTTGTTGAAAACATGAGCTATGTCGTCTGCCCCGACTGCGGAAAAGAAATCAAGGTTTTCGGCGAGAGCAAGATTGACGAAATTGCCGCCGAAATGGGCGTTCCCGTTCTTGCAAAGATTCCCATTGACCCGAAAACGGCTTCCCTTGTCGATAAGGGAGCAATTGAGCTTGCCGACGATAAATGTGTTGCTTCGGCAGTTGATTTTTTGTCGAAAATGGATTAAAATAGAACCCACAGAATGCTTTTAGGAGTGTTAAATAATGATTGATATTAAGTTTTTGAGGGAAAATCCCGATGTTGTCAAAGAAAACATTAAGAAAAAGTTTCAGGACAGCAAGCTTCCGCTCGTTGACGAGGTTATCGAGCTTGACGCAAAATCAAGAGCAATAAAGGGCGAGGCAGACAGCCTCAGAGCCAACCGCAACAAGGTTTCAAAGGAAATCGGCATGCTCATGGCTCAGGGCAAAAAGGAAGAAGCCATGGCGGCAAAGTCAAAGGTCACCGAGTTTTCGGAGAGACTTGCCGAGTGCGAAAAGCTTGAAGCAGAATATGCCGAAAAGGTAACCAAAATAATGATGGTTATTCCCAATATCATTGACCCGAGCGTTCCCATCGGCAAGGATGACAGCGAGAATGTTGAGGTCACAAAATACGGCGAGCCCGTTGTTCCCGATTTTGAGATTCCTTATCATACCGATATCATGGAGCGTTTCAACGGCATTGACCTTGACGCCGCAAGAAGCGTTGCGGGCAACGGTTTCTATTATCTCATGGGCGATATCGCCAGAGTTCATTCAGCCGTTATCTCATACGCAAGAGACTTTATGATTGACAGAGGCTTTACTTACTGCGTTCCGCCGTTTATGATAAGAAGCAATGTTGTAACGGGAGTTATGAGCTTTGCCGAAATGGACGCCATGATGTATAAAATCGAGGGCGAGGATCTTTATCTTATCGGCACGAGCGAGCACTCAATGATCGGCAAATATATTGACACCATCATTGACGAGGACACGCTTCCGCACACTCTGACGAGCTATTCACCCTGCTTCCGCAAGGAAAAGGGCGCTCACGGCATTGAGGAGAGGGGCGTTTACAGAATTCATCAGTTTGAGAAACAGGAAATGATCGTTGTCTGCAAGCCCGAGGACAGCATGATGTGGTTCGACAAGCTTTGGCAGAACACTGTTGATCTGTTCCGTTCTCTTGATATCCCCGTCAGAACGCTTGAATGCTGCTCAGGCGACCTTGCCGACCTCAAGGTTAAATCCTTTGATGTTGAAGCATGGTCACCCAGACAGAAGAAATATTTCGAGGTCGGCTCATGCTCAAACCTCGGCGACGCTCAGGCTCGCAGACTCAAAATCAGAATCAACGGCAAGGACGGCAAAAAGTATTTTGCCCATACGCTCAATAATACCGTCGTCGCTCCTCCGAGAATGCTTATCGCATTCCTTGAAAATAACCTTAACGCCGACGGCAGCGTTGATATCCCCGTCGCCCTTCGTCCTTATATGGGCGGCAAGGAAAAGCTGATTCCCGTTAAATAAAAACCGATATGCCCGCTGAGAACGCATTGTTCACGACGGGCTTTTTGCATAAGGTGATGTGAGTCGAACCCGATATGGTTTAAAACGGTCTATTTTCGC
>CAYXVM010000099.1:0-7142 GCA_964468465.1 uncultured Clostridium sp. | reverse complement strand
AAAGATAGTCGGAGAACTCGGTCTGAGGCTTGAAAGCGTTTATTTCGGCGGAGGCACTCCGGGTGTTCTTGAAGCTCCTCAGCTTGACAGCCTGCTTTCCGCAGTTGAAAATAATTTTGACCTTTCAACGGCAAGGGAATATACCGTTGAAATCGGCAGACCCGACACCGTGACCGCCGAAAAGCTTGAAGCTCTGAGACGGCATAATGTCGGCAGAATAAGCATTAATCCGCAGACTTTTAACGGTAAAACGCTGAAGCTTATTGGCCGCAATCACAGCGTTGAGCAGGCGGTTGAAGCCTACCGACTTGCGGAAAAATACGGCTTTGAGAGCATAAATATGGATTTGATTGCAGGTCTGCCGGGCGAAAACGCCGACGATTTTTGCAGGAGCGTTGACAAAGCGGTTTCTCTCTCCCCGAATAACATAACCGTTCACACTCTTGCTTTGAAGCGTTCCTCGGGTCTTAACGCCTCGGGCGCAGGCGTTTCGGACGGTAATGAAGCGAAAAAAATGCTTGAATATGCTTCAAAAAGGCTCACGGAAGAAAATTATTCGCCTTATTATATGTACCGTCAGAGCAAATGCGTCGGCAATCTTGAAAATGTCGGCTGGTGTATGGCAGGCGGCGAATGCTTATATAATGTTTTTATGATGGAAGAATGTCACACTGTTATTGCCGTCGGCGCAGGAGCGGTAACAAAGCTCTGCGAGCCGGGTACGACGAATGTTGAGCGAATATTTAATTATAAATATCCATATGAATATATTTCGGGTTTTGATAAAATTACCGAACGCAAAAACGGAATAAAGAGCTTTTATTCGTCATACTAAATCTTATAGGGTGATTAAGGTATGGATATATGCAAGGATAAATTATCTTTCAGCAAAATAAATAACCTTGCTCTTTCTCCTCAGAGATTCCTTGACGAGTGCAGCAGTTCTTATCACGCTCGGGTTTACCATGCAGCGGAGAGAATATATAATGACGGCAATGTTAAATTCGTTATGCTTGCAGGGCCGAGCTCTTCCGGAAAAACAACTACTGCCGCGCTTCTTTCAGATAAAATATCTGCTTTGGGATGCAAGGCATTTGTTGTTTCTCTTGACGATTTTTATCTGCCTCACAGTGAGGAATATCCGACGGATGAGAACGGCGAGCCGGACTATGAATGCGTTGAGGCTTTGGATCTTGAACTGATGCATTCTTCATTTATGAGCCTTTCCGAGATTGGCAGGGCGGAGCTTCCCGTTTTCGATTTCAAGAGCGGTGAAAGAATAAATAATGCAAAAACTATTGAACTCGGCGAAAATGATGTTATAATCTTTGAAGGTCTTCATGCGCTCAATCCCGTTGTTTCGGATGCGCTCGATTCAAAAAGCCTTTTCAAAATATATGTCAGCGTTTCTTCAAGAGTTTATGAGAATGACGGCAGTGTTTTGCTCTCAAAAAGAGACTTGCGCTTTACCCGCCGTATGGTCAGAGATTTCAGCTTTCGTTCAATGTCTGTTGAGAGAACCTTTGACATCTGGGGGAGTGTCATGAGGGGCGAGGATAAATATTTGTTCCCTTATGAAAGCTTTGCCGATGTTAAGCTTGATTCATTTCATCCCTGCGAGCCTTGCGTTCTGGCTCCGAAAGCGGTCGAATTGCTTTCTATGGTCAAAGACGGAGAATATAAAGAAAAAGCGTCAACCCTTTCCGAAAAGCTGAAGCTTTTCAAAAATATTGATTATTCCTATTTGCCGCAAAATTCTCTTTTGCGTGAATTTACGGGCTGAAAAGCTCTCGGACAATGTCTGAAAAAAGGAGTGTGAGCCTTTTGGGTTCTGAAAAGAAACAGTCGGTTTTAAACGGCGCAATGATACTGATGGTTGCCGTTGTGCTCGTTAAGGTTATCGGCGCATTGTTTAAAATACCGCTGACCGATATGCTCGGCAGCGTTGGCAGAGGATATTTCAACTCTGCCTATGAGGTCTATACGCCTATTTTTGCAATATCGATGGCGGGTCTGCCCGTTGCCGTTTCAAGAATGGTTGCGGAGAATGTTGCGCTCAACCGCTACAGAGAAGCCCGTATGGTTTTCAGGGTTTCAAAACGCATTTTTACGATTGTCGGCATTGCAGGAACCCTTATTCTTCTTATAGCGGCATATCCTTATGCAAGGTTTATAGCAGGCCCCAAAAGCCTCCCCGCCGTTCTCTGCGTAGCTCCGTCAATATTCTTCTGCTGTTATATGTCGGCTTACAGGGGCTATTACGAGGGTCTTCGCAACATGACTCCGACTGCGGTTTCTCAGGTTATCGAAGCTCTCGGCAAGCTCATTATCGGCATTCTTCTTGCAAAAATTGTCGTTTCTGTCGGTACAAGGCAGTATGAATCGGGCATGCTCGCAAGCGGCAATGTTTCAGCAACGGTTTTCGGCACAGAGGTAACAAGCCTTACCGAAGCAAACAGCGTCATAACTCCGTGGGCGGCCGCGGGAGCCGTTATGGGCGTTACGGTCGGTTCTGTTGCAAGCCTTTTGTTCCTTATGATTTGCCATAAGGTCAGGGGCGACGGCTTTGAAAGAGTTCAGCTTGTTAATTCTCCGAAATCGTCATCTGCCGAAACTATCGCAAAAAACATGATAAAGATAGCCATACCCATGGTCGTCAGTGCTCTGATTCTCAACATAACGAATCTTATTGACAGCATGACCGTTCAGAGCAGACTGTTTGCCGCTCTTGAAAAGGATTTTTCGGTTGTTTTGCAGATGCATTCCGAAGCTTTTGACAAAGCGGTCAGCCTGTCAAGACTTAATATTAATGATTTAAAAGAAGTAAAGAGCTACCTTTGGGGAGCTTACGGAACGGCTCTTGACTTTAAGAATCTTGTTCCGACGATTACCATTCAGCTCGGCGTCAGCGCTCTGCCTGCTCTTGCCGCCGCATGGGCTGTTAAGGATAAAAAAGCAACAAAGTCAACCATTGAAACGGTTATCAGAGTATGTATGCTTATTGCTCTGCCGGCAGGCATCGGCATGGCGGCTCTTGCAGAACCGATACTGAATATAATTTACGGCAGAGGCCTCAACTCCGATGCAATTTCGGTTGTTGCCCCGATAATGGCGGCTTACGGCATTGCAACGCCAATTATGGCGATTTCAACGCCGACAACAAATATGCTTCAGGCAATCGGAAGAACCGATATTCCCGTAAAGTCTGTTATTATCGGAGCGGTATGCAAAATTGTCTGCAATTTTATCCTCGTCGGCAATCCGAAAATCAATATTTTCGGAGCGGCAGTCGGAACGGTTCTTTTCTATGTCGTCATTGTTGCCTGCAACCTTGTTGCTCTTCTGAGCATTTCGGGGGTTAAAATCCGATGGAGCTCCGTATTTGTTAAACCGTTTATCTGCGCCGTTCTCTGCGGAGTTACCGCATATGCGGCAAACGGACTTATTTCAAAGCTTATTCCTTCGGGCGCTTCAAATACCATTATGTATATCGGAACGGTATTTTCGATAGGCCTTGCGGCGATTGTTTATGCAATTTCACTGCTTCTTATCAAGGGAATTGCCCGTGAAGATGTAACAGTTTTGCCAAAAGGAGAAAAAATTGCAAAAGTGCTTGAAAAATACGGACTTTTAGGTTAAAATAGATAGCGAACCTATTGGAGAGTGAAAAAATGACCGATTTTGAGTATAAAGACAGCTACGATGTTCGGGACTTGGTTGAAATAATGAGAATCCTCCGTGCTCCGGGCGGCTGCCCGTGGGATGCGGAGCAAACCCATGAGAGCATCAAGAAAAACCTTATCGAAGAAACCTATGAGGTTATCGAGGCTATAAACAAAAATGATAAGGAGCTGCTCTGCGAGGAACTCGGCGATTTGCTCATGCAGGTTGTTTTTCACGCTCAGATGGAGAATGAGAGCGGCGAGTTTGATTTTGATGCGGTTTCCGACGGAGTCTGCAAAAAGCTCATTGAACGCCACCCTCATGTTTTCGGCGAAGTCAGCATTTCCGGTGTTGACGATGTTCTGACAAATTGGGACGCCATCAAGCGCAAATCCAAGGGTCAGAAAAGCACAACCGAATCGATGCTCAGCGTTCCGAGAGAGCTGCCCGCTTTGATGAGAGCGACAAAGCTTCAGAAGAAAGCGGCTGATGTCGGCTTTGATTGGGACGATGTGTCGGGTGCGCTTGATAAGCTTGAAGAAGAAATTTCGGAGCTCAGGCAGGCAATCGATAACAAGGATTCAGCCAACATTTCCGAGGAGCTCGGCGATGTGCTGTTCTCTGCCGTTAATGTTTCAAGATTCGTCAAGACAGACGCAGAAGAAGCTCTGACGGCATCGAGTGATAAATTTCTTTCAAGATTCACTGAGGTTGAAATGCTTGCAAAAGAGCGGAATATCGATATGAAATCTGCCGGGATTGATGAGCTTGATAAGCTTTGGGACGAAGCAAAGGCAAAATAATTAATGAATATGAATACCTTGTGTATTTCATAAATAGAAAACCAAAAGAATGGAGTAAAAAAAATGAATAAGACAGAACTTGTAAACGCTATCGCAAAGAACGAAGGCATTGAAAAGAAAGCAGCCGAAAAGGCAGTCAGCGCTGTATTCGCAGCGATCACAGACGCACTTGCAGCAGGCGAGAAGGTTCAGCTTGTTGGCTTTGGTACTTTTGAAGTTCGTGAGCGTGCAGAGAAACAGGCTCGCAACCCCAGAACAGGCGAGGCTATCACCGTTGCAGCAACAAAGGTTCCCGCTTTCAAGGCAGGCGCTACTCTCAAAGAGAAGGTTGCAAAATAATTTCTGATGAATCCGGGGCTGCTTTCTGCAGCCCCTTTTTCTTGATTTTTTCGGCTTCATTCTGATTAGACTTTTAGGAGGTAGAGAAATGAGACTTGATAAATACCTGAAGGTATCGAGAATAATAAAAAGACGCACGGTTGCAAACGACGCCTGCGACGCAAAGCATGTCACCGTCAACGGCAAGGTTGCAAGGGCGTCATATGATGTTAAGGTCGGCGACATAATTGAAATAACCTTTGGCTCAAATACAAGCCGCTTTGAGGTTCTGAGTGTTTCCGAGCATGCAACAAAGGAAACTGCCGCAACCATGTTCAAGGCTCTTTGATGATGACATAAGAATAAACAAGCCTTCCGCAGCATATCATTGAATGAATGCTGAATCGGGAGGTTTTTTTATGGCAGATGAAAAGAAAATGCAGGCAATGCCGCATAATATCGTTCTTGAGGACAGGCGGCTTCTGACGGTTTCGGGCGTTTCGGATGTTGACAGCTTTGATGAAGAAACGGTTGTGGTTTTCACGGAGCTCGGAGAACTGACGGTCAGAGGCAGCAATCTTCATATAAATCGGCTCAGCGTTGAGGTTGGGGAGCTGACGATTGAGGGCAGCATTGCGGCGCTTATTTATTCTGACGATACGCCGAAAAGCGGCGGATTTTTCAGCAGGGTGTTCAGATAAATGGATTATATTCAGGGGCTTGCCGAGCAGACAGAAATATTCTTTTACTCGCTCGGCTTCGGCTTCCTGCTCGGCATTCTATATGATGTTTTCAGAACTCTTCGAATGATTATCTCCCGGTCAAAGGGCTTCACATTCTTTATGGATTTGCTCTATTTCGCAGTCTGTGCGGTTCTGACCTTTTGCTTTATAATGGTTGTTGACAGCGGTAAGGTCAGAATATATGTTGCGCTTGGTGAAGCACTTGGCTGGCTGATATATTATTTTTCTTTCGGAGCAATTGCGATAAAGGTCAGCGGAGCGGTTGTCAGAGGGGTCAGAAGCGCATTTTCGGCGATTTCAAAACCGCTCAGGCGCATTTTCGGCAGATTCAGTCGAAAATTAATGAAAATTGCCGCTTTTTTTAAAAAAAATATAAGAAAATCTGATAAAAAAACAAAATTTTTCTTGCAAAAGCATAGAAGTATAGTGTATAATTTAAACAGATGTGTTAGAAATAATTTAATCGAAAAAAAGGAATCGACAGATGACTTCAAATAAAAGAAAAACAAGAAAAAACAGCATTATTCTTTGGGTGCTTTTCTGCGCCCTTGTTTGCTATTTCGTTGCAACGCTTATCAGCCTTCAGACAAGGGTAAAGGCTGAAGAGCAGAACCTCGAAGCTCTTAAAGACACTTATCAGGAACAGCTTGATGAAAATTCAGAGATTCAGATGATAATTGACGGCGGAGACGAGGCTGATTATATTGAGAGAGTTGCCAGAGAGCGCTACGGCTACGCAAAGCCCGACGAAAGAGTATATTACGATTCCTCTGCATCTTAAAACCGCTTTTGTTCGGTTTGAGTGATATAGATATTATTTTAACACGGAAGGATCATTTTATCGTATGCAAATTGAAGAAGGCGCAATAGTCAGCGGAAAAGTAACGGGCGTAACGGATTTCGGTGCGTTTGTTGAAATTGAAGGCGGCAAGACCGGTATGATACATATATCCGAGGTTGCCTCCAATTACATCAAAGACATCAAAGAATACATTTCTGTCGGCCAGGAAGTCAAAACGAAGGTTATTTCGGTTTCACCCGACGGAAAGATCAGTCTTTCAATCAGAAAGCTTAACGAACAGCCTAAGGAACAGCGTCCTCAGAAGCCGAGAGGCGAGAAACGTCCCGCTCCCAAGGTCTGGAACGGTCAGAAAACAAGCGCTCCTCCCGCAGGTGAAAAGCAGTCCTTTGAGGATATGATGGCAAGATTCAAGCAGGTAAGCGACGAGAAAATGACCGATCTCAAAAGAGCCAGCGACTCAAAGAGAGGCGGCGGAGGATATTCCCGCAGAGGCTCAAATAAATAAACCTGACGGGGGCTTTGCCTCCGTTTTATTTTAAGGGCAGCCATACTGCCGATATCAAGGAGAATATTTTATGCGTGAGTTAGATGTTTCGATAATTGAGCAGGCTGTCAGAGATTTATGTATTTCTGCAAACAAGCACTTGCCGCCTGAGCTTGAAAACAGAATATCGTTTTGCGCGGGCTGTGAATGCGAGGAACTGCCGAAAAGCATAATGAATTCTCTCGGCGAAAACATTGAAGCCGCAAGAGAGCTTGATATTCCCGTTTGTCAGGATACGGGCATGGCTGTTGTGTTTTCCGAAATAGGGC
>CAYXVM010000098.1:1066-7199 GCA_964468465.1 uncultured Clostridium sp. | reverse complement strand
TCGTTGCACTGTTCGAGAAACGCAATTTTCAATTTGTATCGGCTTAGCTCACGGGCAATCAAAGACCCGACAACGCCTGCGCCGACAACGGCAACATCGTATTTCATTAATATAACCTCCGTAAAAATAATTTACCGAATAAAGTATAGCATATCATTTTAATTAACACAATATGAAATTCAGACAAATTATGCTGTTTGTCGGAATTTTTTTGATAAGATTTTCATTATAACTTTTCAGATGCAAAAATAATGCTGTATAAATATTGACAAAATTTTCATTTTAAGGCACAATATATAGTAAATTAAATCGAGAGGAACTGATAAATATGATGACCGACATTGAAATAGCTCAGTCCGTTCAAATGAAGCCGATAACGGAAATCGCAAAAACGGCGGGAATTGACGAAAAGTATCTTGAGCAGTACGGAAAATACAAGGCAAAAGTTGATTTGTCTTTGCTTAAAGAGAGCAAGAATGAGGACGGCAAGCTTGTTCTTGTTACAGCCATTACCCCCACTCCCGCAGGAGAGGGCAAAACGACAACAACCATCGGTCTTGCCGACGGCCTCAAAAGAATCGGCAAAAATGTTATG
The DNA here is from genome assembly GCA_964468465.1 of uncultured Clostridium sp. Taxonomy (GTDB): domain Bacteria; phylum Bacillota; class Clostridia; order Oscillospirales; family Acutalibacteraceae; genus CAG-177. Next base: position 6,604 of record CAYXVM010000098.1, on the reverse strand, counting down.
GTTGCTCTGAGAGAGCCTTCGCTCGGCCCCGTTTTCGGAATCAAGGGCGGTGCGGCAGGCGGCGGCTACGCTCAGGTTGTTCCCATGGAAGATATAAATCTTCATTTTACGGGCGATTTTCATGCAATCGGCGCTGCAAACAATCTTCTTGCCGCTATGCTTGATAACCATATTTATCAGGGAAATTCACTTAATATAGACCCGAGAAGAATCACATGGAAGCGCTGCGTTGACATGAACGACAGACAGCTTCGTTTTGTAACTGACGGCCTCGGCGGCAGAGTTAACGGAGTTCCGAGAGAGGACGGCTACGATATTACCGTTGCTTCCGAGATTATGGCTGTTCTCTGCCTTTCAACATCGATTACCGACCTCAAAGAAAGACTTTCAAGAATAATTGTAGGTTACACTTATGATGAAAAGCCCGTTACTGCGGGTCAGCTTAATGCGGCGGGTGCAATGACCGCTCTGCTCAAAGATGCATTAAAGCCCAACCTTGTTCAGACTCTTGAGGGCACTCCCGCTTTGGTTCACGGCGGACCTTTTGCCAATATTGCCCACGGTTGTAACTCGGTTATGGCAACAAAGCTTGCAATGAAACTCGGTGATTATGCAATAACCGAAGCAGGCTTCGGCGCAGACCTTGGAGCAGAAAAATTCCTTGATATCAAGTGCCGTTATGCGGGTCTTACTCCGAGCGCAGTAGTTGTTGTTGCAACGATCCGCGCGCTCAAAATGCACGGCGGAGTTCCCAAAACCGAGCTTGGCTCAGAGAATCTTGAAGCTCTCGAAAAGGGTATTCCCAATCTTCTGCGCCATGTATCAAATATTAAGAATGTATATAAGCTCCCGAGCGTTGTTGCGGTTAACCGTTTCCCGACCGACACGGACGCTGAGGTTAATCTTATTATCGAAAAATGCAAAGAGCTCGGAGTTAATGTCGTTCTTTCGAATGTATGGGCAGAGGGAGGCAAAGGCGGCGTTGAGCTTGCTGAGGAAGTAGTCCGTCTCTGCGAACAGCCGAATGATTTCACATTCTCATATGAGCTTGACGGCTCAATCGAGGATAAGATTGAAGCGATAGTTAAAAAGGTTTACGGCGGCAGCGGAATCAGCGTTCTTCCTGCGGCTAAGAAGCAGATTGCTGCTCTTGAAGCCATGGGATATTCAAATCTTCCCGTCTGCATTGCCAAAACGCAGTACAGCTTCTCAGATGACCCGACAAAGCTCGGTGCTCCCGAGAATTTCACTGTTACAGTTAAGAATGTTAAAATTTCCGCAGGCGCAGGCTTTATTGTTGTTCTGACGGGCGATATTATGACAATGCCCGGTTTGCCCAAAGTTCCTGCGGCTGAAAAAATTGATGTTGATGAAAACGGAAAGATAAGCGGTCTGTTCTGATAAATTCTTCGGAGGCTTATTGAAATGGCAAACAAAAACGGAATTCTTTATGCAGAGCCGACGGTCTGTGCCGTTGAAGATTATTATATAATTGCCGTTCCCGTCAGAAAAAAGGTTCTGATGCATGTTGAAATCGGCGGTGAAAAGTTTTTTAATCATTCAAACGGCGTCAGGGTCAGCGACACCTGCGTTCAGATGTTCAGAGTGCCGTCTGTGCTTCTTAATGAGAATAAGGAATATAAAATAGTATTCAAACAGATTTATAAACGCCTTGCTTATTTTGTTTCCACGGGTGAGGAGCAGGCTTTTACTTATAAATTCAAGCCTTTGGAAAAAACCGAAAACATCAATATTTGCCATATTTCCGATACTCACGGTCAGAGAAAAGCTCCGTTCGGCTGCGGCTCTTATTTCGGTGATGACCTTGACTTGCTCATTCTTAACGGAGATATTTCAAGCTCAACCGAAAAGATGAGTCAGGTTATCCTGCCTTATCAGATTGCTTCCGATATTACCAAAGGCGAAATTCCCGTTATTATTTCAAGGGGCAATCATGATTTGAGGGGCAAAAACGCAGAGAAACTTGATAAATTGCTGCCGACTGCAAACGGGAAATCATATTATACCGTTTCGCTCGGAGAAATCAGCTTTTTGGTTACCGACTGCGGCGAAGATAAGGTTGATGAACACCGTGAATACGGCGGGACTGCCGCATATCACGGCTTCAGAGAAGAAGAAACGGAGTTTATCCGTTCCGTTGCCGAAAAGGCTGATTTTTCAAATGAAAAATACCGCTTTGTTATTTCTCATATTCCTTTTCCGATCAGAAACACCGACCCTTGGGGCAGCGAAAAAGCGCCGTTTGATATCGAAAACAAAATCTATGATGAATGGACGGCGCTTGTTAACGAATCATTTAAGCCTCAGTTCTTTTTCGGCGGCCATTATCACGAGACCGAAATTGTCCGACAGGATTCGGAGAGAAACACAAGAAAGGTTTGCTGTGATATTTTGCTCGGCTCAAAGCCCGAGGGAAAAACCGATTTTATCTGCACTTGCGTAACTGTCAACAAAGACGGCTGTTCCATCCGCTTCGTTGATAAAAACCGCAAAGTTATTAATGAAAGCGTTTCAATGTTTAAATAAGCAAAATTGTCCTCAATTCCGATTGGCTTCGGGTTGAGGATAATTTTTTAAAATTGACTTAATACTTTGCCTATTTTATCATGAATGACAAGCCCGAATTCTGAATCCATTTCGGTTGCGTCTTTGTTGATCAGAACGAGCTTGTTTCCTCTGAAATATCTGATAAACCCTGCGGCAGGGTAGACCGTAAGCGATGTTCCCGCAACAATAAGCATATCAGCCCGTTCAATTGCATCGACTGCCCCCGAAATCACATCTTCGTTAAGCGGTTCTTCATAAAGAACGACATCGGGCTTGACCGTTCCGCCGCATTCGCATTTAGGTATGCCGTCCGATTCATAAACAAAGTCAAAACCATGAAATTTACCGCATTTCATGCAGTAGTTTCTCAGCGCAGAGCCGTGAAGCTCATAAACGCACTTGCTTCCCGCTTTCTGATGAAGCCCGTCAACATTCTGGGTTATAACCGCTTTAAGCTTTCCCGCTTTTTCAAGCTCGGCAAGCTTATAATGTGCGGCGTTCGGCTCAGAATCGGGATAACAGAGATATTTTCTGTAAAAATCATAAAATTCAGCCGTGTGTTCATTAAAAAATGTTCGGCTGAGCACGGTTTCGGGCGGAACTCTGTAGACCATCATATAGATTCCGTCGGCGGATCTGAAATCTTTAATCCCGCTTTCCGTCGATACGCCTGCGCCCCCGAAAAAGACGATATTCTCGCTTTCGTTTATCATGTCGGCAAGCTGATTGATTTTATCATTCATTTATTTCACCTTCTGATTTAATTATAGCTATATCTGCCGTGAATTTCAATAAAAAATGCTTTTAAACACGAAATATAGATTTTTTGTTGCAATAATCATTATATAATGATATAATAATTAAGTATATTATTCTGCGTTTATTATACGCCTGATGTGCAATACTAATTTTGTTTCATTTTGCAGAAAGGGCGTATATTAATGAAAAATAATAAAAATAACAAAAAGAGCAATTTTTTTCTTCCGACTCCGCCTTGGCAGGCTCCCGATCTGAGCAGCGGCTCAAATTCAGAGGGCGGTGAACCGTCGGCGCTCAGCGGAATAATAGAGACGGGTTCAATTACGGTTCGCAAAGGAGACAGGCTGATTCATTGCTTAACGATAATCGGTCAGATTGAGGGGCATTATATTCTCTCGGCGCAAAATAAAACGACGAAATATGAGCATGTCATTCCTCAGCTTGTTGCAATTGAGGAGAGCGACGAGGTTGACGGCCTGATTATGATTTTAAACACCGTCGGCGGCGATATTGAAGCCGGTCTTGCAATTGCCGAGCTTGTTTCGGGCATGACAACTCCGACCGTTTCTCTTGTTCTCGGCGGCGGTCATTCAATCGGTGTGCCTCTTGCCGTTTCTGCCGACCATTCTTTTATCACTCCATCTGCGACAATGACGATTCACCCCGTCAGAATGAACGGTCTTGTACTTGGCGTTCCTCAGACACTTTCGTATTTTGAACAGATGCAGGAGAGAATTGTCCGCTTTGTTTCGGATAATTCAGACATCAGTCCCGACAGATTCCGTGAAATGATGCTTGCAACGGGAGAGCTTGTTATGGATGTCGGAACGGTGCTTTCGGGCGAGGCTGCGGTTGAAGAAGGTCTTATCGATTCTCTCGGCAGTCTTTCCGATGCTCTAAACTGTCTTTATGAATTAATTGAAGAAAAAGAAACCTCCGCCGAAAATGAAAAAAACGAAGATAAAACAGATAATAATACTCCGAAAGGATGAAATAAATGGCAAACACCCCAAATAATAAAAAATCAGGCGCACCAAAGAAAAAAACGCCGCAAAAAAGCAGCGCTTCATCTAAATCCGCTTCTCAAAAAAAAGAAAATAATAAAACAGAATTATCGGATTTTGCCAAAAGACAAAAAGCGGCAATAATCATGCTGGCAGTTGCCGCTTTTATTCTTTTTTTGGTGATTATAAAAGGCGAGAGTGTATGGCTTGCAATTCATAACGGATTGTTCGGTATTTTCGGATTCTGTGTTTATGTTATACCCGCCGTGCTGTTTTATATGGCAATTGTATTTTCAAGAGATAAGCCGCTCGGCAGCATTGCCGCAAACTTAACCGAAACCGCGGCTTTTGTTGTCTTGCTCAGCGGAGCGATACATATTTTTGTCAATGATGCGCAGTATCTCAAAGACGCAGGATTATACGAGCAGATTGTCGATGTCTGGGAAAAAGCACCCTCTCTCGGTAGCGGGGGAGTTATCGGAGCGATTCTCGGCGGCACCGTTTCAAAAATGTTCGGCAAAACGGGAGCTTCCGTAACTTTCATTATTCTGATTTTGCTTGTCCTGATGCTGATAACCGGCGCAACTCTTTCGGGCGTTTTCAGCGCAATCAAAAAGCCCATTAAAAGTGTTAATGAAATGGCGAATGAGAAGCTTGAAGAAAACGCTCGTCGCCGTGAACAGGAAAAGCTTGAGGAAAAAGAAGAAAAAGAAGCACCCAAAAAAGCTTTTAATCCTCCCAAACAGCCCACTGTTTCGGTTGAAAAATTTGAAGATAACTTCATTACGGATGAATCAACCTTTGAACCTGTTGATGAACCCGAAATTCCGAATATCCCCGTTATCAAGCTGCCCGATTCAACCCCGACCGAGATAATTGAGAACACGATTGAACAGGCGGTTTCGGAGAAAAAGAATAAAAAGAAAAAATCCGAGCCTCCCGTTCCCGACGGAGAGCCAATTCAAAGCGATGAAGCTCCCGAAACCGATGATGAAGCCGAACAGGATTTAACTTTTGAAAATGATGGTTCCGCAAAGCCCGAATACATCTTTCCTCCCGTTGACTGCCTTGACTTTGCAGAAAAGGACAGCTCAACCGATAACATCGCCGAGATGCAGCTCGGAGCAAAGAAGCTTATTTCAACTCTTGAAAGCTTCAAAATCAAAGCAGAAGTCACAAATATTTGCAGAGGTCCTTCCGTAACGAG
>CAYXVM010000098.1:0-1056 GCA_964468465.1 uncultured Clostridium sp. | reverse complement strand
GTTCCCGACGCAGGAGTCAGAATAAATAAAATTACCAATCTTTCCGATGATATCGCCCTTCGTCTTGCGGCAACGAGCGTTCGTATCGAAGCTCCGATTCCGGGCAAATCGGCAATCGGAATTGAAGTTCCCAACAGCGCAAAATCCATGGTTACAATCCGTGAAATAATTGATACTCCCGAATTCAGAGATTCAAAAAGCAAGCTTACCGTTGCACTCGGTAAAGATATTACGGGCAACATAATCTGCGCCGACCTTGCAAAAATGCCGCATCTTCTTGTTGCGGGCACAACGGGTTCGGGCAAATCGGTATGCCTTAATTCAATGATTGTCAGCATTCTTTTCAATGCTTCTCCCGACGAGGTCAAGCTTCTGATGATTGACCCGAAAATGGTTGAATTTACCGTCTATAACGGCATTGCTCATCTTGAAGTTCCCGTTGTTTCAAATCCGAGAAAAGCCGCAGGCGCTCTCGGCTGGGCTGTCGGCGAAATGGAAAAGCGATATAAGCAGTTTTCCGAAAACGGCGTCAGAGATATCAAGGGCTTCAACAAGCTTTGCGAATTCAGAGACGATCTTCAGAAAATGCATCAGATAGTTATTTTCATCGATGAGCTGTCTGACCTTATGATGGTTTCTCCCAAAGAGGTTGAGGATTCTATTTGTCGCCTTGCTCAGATGGCAAGAGCCGCAGGCATTCACCTTGTTATTGCAACTCAGAGACCGTCTGTTGATGTTATTACAGGTATAATCAAAGCGAATATACCGAGCAGAATTGCTCTGTCTGTTTCTTCTCAGGTGGATTCAAGAACAATTCTTGACGCTGTCGGCGCAGAAAAACTGCTCGGTAACGGCGATATGCTCTTTAATCCCGTCGGTTCTTCAAAGCCCAAGCGTGTTCAGGGCTGTTATATTTCCGATGCGGAGGTCGAGCGTGTTGTCAATCACATTAAATCACAGGCTCAGACCACATATAATGAAGAAACAATCCATGAAATCGAAGCCAAAGCGGCGGCTGCCGAAAATGCAAAGGGCATGTCGTCTGACGGAACGGAT
>CAYXVM010000097.1:0-7335 GCA_964468465.1 uncultured Clostridium sp. | reverse complement strand
GTCTATGAGGCCTTGAACGAAAAGGGCTACAATTCGATCAGCCAGATCGTCGGCTATATCCTCTCCGAGGACCCGACCTATATAACGACCCATAACAATGCACGCAGCCTTGTCAGAAGGCTCGACAGAGACGAGCTTCTTCAAGCGATGGTAAAGTGCTATCTCGGAATTAAATAATAACTTGGAGGAGTAATATTTATGGCAAAGAAAAATAACTTTCTTATGTATAAGGGCAGGCCTCTTGTCAGAAACGGCAAAACGATTTATTACGGCTACATGAGCGATCCCTATGTTGTTATCATGCAGATAACGAGCACCCGTGAGGTCAAAGGCGTTGAGGTTGCAGGCAGGGTAGTTGTTCAGCTTGTCAGAACCGACCCCGAGGTCAGAATGAAAGACAAGATTGTCAAGAAAGCCGAGCGTATAGGCATTTATAATGCTATGGATATCGGCTGTATCTGGCTTGAGAGAGAGCTTAAAGAAACGGCTTGATTGCCCGCTTTAATGTGAATCATATTAACACTTCGCACCGTCGGAATGCTTCGGCGGTGCGCTTTTTTTGCCTTAAAATGATTATGTCAGTAATACACATTACGGCAAAACTCACAAAAACCGTGGCTTTTAATTGTGTATTTTATCGAATATCACCTATAAAAATTTGTTTTATATATTGCATTATTATAATAATCGTTGTATAATGACAAATATAACATAACAATTTTTTGGGATTTTCGGGCGTTTGCCCTTAATCATATTATTATTTTACGGAGGTTATTCCATGAAGAAACTACTTGCAATTCTTATGGCTCTCGCTCTTGTTGTTTGCTGCTTCGCTGCTTGCGGAGACAAAACCGGCAAGGAACCCGACAACGGCGACAATACCGCTGCCACACCGCTTACCATTGAAAATAATGTTATCAAAATCGGCGTATTTGAGCCTGCAACAGGCGAAAACGGCGCAGGCGGTATGCAGGAAGTTCTCGGCATCAGATATGCCAATTCCGTTGCTCCGACAGTCACAATCGGCGGAACCGAATACAAAATCGAGCTTGTTGAGGTTGACAATCAGTCCGACAAGGCAGCCGCAGTTACCGCTGCTTCTCAGCTTGTAAGCTCAAATGTTGTTGCAGTTCTCGGTTCATACGGCTCTGGCGTTTCAATTGCCGCCGGCGAAACCTTCAAGGAGAACAAGATTCCCGCTATCGGATGCTCCTGCACCAATCCTCAGGTTACTCTCGATAACGATTATTATTTCCGTGTTTGCTTCCTTGATCCTTTCCAGGGCACGGTTATGGCAAACTACGCTAAGTCACAGGGCGCAACCACCGCTGCCGTTATCAATCAGAACGGTGACGACTATTCAACAGGTCTTGCTAACTACTTCAAAGAGGCTTTCAAGGCTAACGGCGGAACAATCGCTTATGAAGGAACTTACAACACCAACGAAACAGACTTCAACGCTCAGCTTGCCGCTGTAAAGGCTGCAAATCCCGATGTTCTTTTCGTTCCCTCATCAATCCAGACCGCAGGCCTTCTTATCAAGCAGGCTAAGGAAATCGGCGTTGCCGCAAAGCTTATGGCTGGCGACACATGGGAGAACGCAACCATCATCGAGAACGCAGGCGCTGCAAACTGTGAAGGCGTTGCTTTCTCAACATTCTTTGATGAGAACGATGCAGGCGCAGCAGAATTCGTTAACGGCTACAAGGCTTTCCTTAACAGCTCTGCTGAAAACCTCAAGCTCAACGGCAATAACGACACCGTTGCCGCTGTTTCGGCTCTCGGTTATGACGCATACATGACAATTTATAAGGCACTTGAAGGCCTTACCGCAGACAAGCTCACCAAAGAGGCTCTCAGAGATTCTCTTGCGGCTGTTAACTATGCAGGCGTTACCGGAAACATCACCTTCAACGAAAACGGCGATGCAAACAAGGATATGGCTTACATCAAGACCATGACAAACGGCGCATTCAAGTTTGTCGGCACTCAGAAGACTGACGGCACATTCACCGCAGCATAATTATTATTGCACATTCTTCGGAAACGGCGAGAGCATCTTGCCCTCGCCGTTTTCTTATCAGGATTAATAACAGCAGGGGGATGACCCATGACTACCTTTTTACAGAACTGCCTGACAGGCATTTCAATCGGCAGCATTTATGCCTTGATAGCTATCGGTTACACGATGGTTTACGGCATTCTGCGCCTGATCAACTTCGCTCACGGCGATATTTTCATGATGGCAGGTTATATAATGATAATCTGCATGACGGATTTGCTTATTCCGTGGTATATTTCAATTGTAATTGTTATTGCGGCAACCGTTCTTCTCGGCGTTCTGATTGAGAGAATCGCATATAAGCCGCTCAGAAGCGCTCCGAGAATGTCGATAATGATTTCGGCAATCGGCGTTTCTTATTTCCTTCAGAACTTCGCAACCTATCTGTTCTCCGCCCAGCCCAAGGCATATCCTCAGATTGATTTTCTTAACAAGAGAATTGAAATCGGCGGAGTTTCAACCTCAATAGTAACCTTTATTACCCCGATTCTGACAGTTTTGCTTGTTGTTGCCCTCGTTATTCTTGTTAATAAAACAAAAATCGGCATGGCAATGCGTGCCGTTTCAAAGGATTTTGAAACAAGTCAGCTTATGGGAATAAAGATTAACTATGTTATCAGTATGACATTTGTTATCGGTTGCGCTCTTGCCGCAATCGGTTCAATCTTATATTTCACTCCGAGACCGTCGGTTATGCCGCTTTCGGGCTCTCTGCCCGGACTTAAATGCTTTGTTGCAGCAGTCTTCGGCGGCATCGGAAGCATCCCCGGCGCACTTATAGGCGGATTTATTATCGGAGTTTGCGAAACCTTTGTTAAAGGCAGCTCTTTCTCGGAGTTCAGCGATGTCTTTACTTTCGTTGTGCTAATTCTCGTTCTGCTCATCAAGCCTACCGGATTGTTCGGAGAAAAGATAAAGGAGAAGGTATGATATGAAAAAGTCATTGAAAATCATTTTATCTGCCATCCTTTTCGCCGCTATCTGCGGAGTTATCATCTATGAGGGCGAAGCGGCGGACAAATCCTCGATGTTCAGAACGGTTTTGCAGCTCAGCTCAATTTATATGCTTCTGGCGGTTTCGCTCAACCTGCTTAACGGCTTCACGGGTCTGTTTTCGCTCGGTCAGGCGGGATTTATGACAATCGGAGCATATACCTATGCAATTCTGACCATACCCGTTGAATCAAGAAGTGGCGTTTATTATCTTTACGGCGTTGCGGATTTTCTTAAAAATATAGAACTTCCCATCGTTGTTGCGCTTATTGTTGCGGGCTTGGCGGCGGCGTTACTTGCGGCGCTTATCGGCGCTCCCGTTCTCCGTCTCAAGAGCGACTATCTTGCAATCGCAACCCTCGGTTTTGCCGAGGTTGTCAGAATAGTTGTTGCTTCTTCGCCGCTCAATAAGATAACCAATGGCTCTCTCGGCCTTAAAAAGATTCCGGGGTTTGATTCATATTACGGCATTTTTATCGTTGCATTTATCTGCATTGCTCTGATTGCATTGCTGCTCAATTCTACCTTTGGCAGAGCATTCAAAGCAATAAGAGACGATGAAATTGCCGCAGAGGCAATGGGCATTAACCTTTCAAGGCACAAGCAGATGTCTTTTGTTATCAGCTCGTTCTTCTCGGGCATCGGCGGCGCTTTGATGGCAATGTTCCTCGGCTCGATTTCGTCAACAACATTCACAATTGCTTCGGCAACCTATTTTATTTTGCTCATCGTTGTTATCGGCGGCATGGGCAGCGTTTCGGGCAGTGTTATTTCTGCTTTCATCGTCATTGCGGCGAGAGAGTGGTGGCTTCGCTTCCTTGACGAAACTCACTATATCGGAGATTTTCAGGTTCCGCTCCTTAAAACGGGCTTCCGCATGGTTGTTTTCTCCGTTATTCTTATGATTGTTGTTCTTTTCTTCAGAAAAGGAATTATGGGCGACAAGGAATTTTCGTGGGATTTGATTGCGAATCTGTTCAAAAAACGCAAGTCAGAATCGGGGCAGGAGGTGCAGTCTGAATGAGCAAAAATGTGCTTCGTGTTCAGGATATAACAATGCAGTTCGGCGGCGTTGTTGCCGTTGACAATCTCACAATGGAAATCAACGAGGGCGAGATTGTTTCACTTATCGGCCCCAATGGTGCGGGAAAAACAACGGTTTTCAATGCCGTAACGGGCGTTTATGCTCCGACGAACGGCGAGGTTGTTTTTAACGGCGAGGTTATCGCCTCAAACCATCCCCACGGCAAAATGAAAAAGCTTTATGCGGGTCAGAACAACGGCAAATATCAGAAAATCGTTGAGCATACGCCCGATTATATCGCCAAAAAAGGCATTGCAAGAACATTCCAGAATATCCGCCTTTTCAAATCCATGACGGTTCTTGAAAATGTTCTTGTTGCAAAGCATATGCGCCGTTCGAGCAACATTTTCACCGCAACGCTTCATCTTAACGCAAAAGAAGAAAAAAGAATGCGTGAAGAAAGCCTTGAACTGCTCAGGATTCTCGGGCTTGAAAGCGTTAAGGATGAAATTGCGAGCAATCTGCCTTACGGTAAACAGCGTCACCTTGAAATTGCAAGAGCGCTTGCAACCTCACCGAGCCTTCTGCTTCTCGATGAGCCTGCGGCGGGCATGAATCCGCAGGAAACAGATGAGCTGACGGCGTTTATCAGGGATATCCGTGATAAATTCAAGCTGACGGTTTTTGTTATTGAGCATCACATGAATCTTGTTATGGATATTTCAGACAGAATTTATGTTATTGACTTCGGCAAGCTTATTTCAAGCGGAACTCCCGAGGTCGTTCAGAACGATCCCAAGGTTATCGAAGCGTATCTGGGGGTGAGCGAAGATGAGTAATATTCTTGAAATAAAAGACCTTGTAGTGTCATACGGCGGCATTGAAGCGGTCAAAAAAGTATCGCTCAATGTTGAGCAGGGCAAGATAGTAACGCTTATCGGAGCAAACGGCGCAGGCAAAAGCACAACCCTGAAATCAATCGCAGGCATCGTCAAGCCCAAGAGCGCTTCAATCAAGTTTAACGGCGAGGAAATATGCGGCAAATCGCCCGACTACATCGTTTCAAAGGGCATAACCCTTGTTCCCGAGGGCAGACGGGTTTTCCCGAATCTGACCGTTCTTGAAAACCTGAAAATAGGGGCGTATCTCCGCAAGGACAAAGCGGGAATCAAAGCGGATATCGAGCATGTGTATCAGCTTTTCCCGAGACTTAAAGAGAGAGAATGGCAGCAGGCGGGCACGCTTTCGGGCGGTGAACAGCAGATGCTTGCCGTCGGCAGAGCATTAATGAGCAAACCCAAGCTTATTATGATGGACGAGCCGTCTCTCGGCCTTGCTCCGCTGGTTGTTAAGGGTATTTTTGATATCATTAAAACCGTCAACCAAGAGGGGATAACCGTTCTCCTGATTGAACAGAACGCCAATATGGCTCTTAAAGCCGCCGATTGGGGCTATGTTATGGAGACAGGCGTTATAACCATGGAGGGAACGGGCAGAGAGCTCCTTGAAAACGAAGAGATAAAAGAAGCTTATCTCGGCAAACAGAGAAATTGAGCCGACGCTTCACATAGCTTAAAAGAAACAGATTACAGGCAGATTCCCGAAAGGAGTCAACCCGTAATCTGTTTTTATATTAACCGTAGGAAAAATATTGAATTTTTCAGGCATTTATGGTAAAGTGAATGAGTAAAAAAAATGAAAGGTGATTCAAACCCATGAAAAGATTTTTATGTTTATCAATCGCTCTGTTAATCTTTGTATCCTCGCTTTGCGTTTCTGCATATGCCGCCGATGATTCCTGCGGATTTGCGGTTGCAACGGATCTCCATTATGTTCATCCGCTTCCGGATGCCGACGATTATGTTGTTGCCGAAAGTTTCGGCTCAAACATTGAGGGAAAAAAGTATCAGCACGAGAGCGGCTTTATTATTGATGAATTTCTCCGTCAATGTGCTGAGGATGACGGCTGTGATTTCGTTCTGCTTTCAGGCGACCTTGTAACCTACGGCAGAGATTTTGTTGAGGATCACTATGCGTTGGCTCAGAAGTTCAGAGATTTTGAGCAGTCAACGGGCAAACAGGTTTATGTTATCAACGGCAACCATGATAACGGCACGGATACCTTCACGGATTCCGCAAAGTTCAGAGAGGTTTATTATGAATTCGGCTATGATAAGGCATTTTCGGTTGACGAGAGCTGTTGTTCATACGCCGTCAATATCAATGACAAATATGGCTTGATAGCTCTTGACAGCTGTGATGAGCAGTATCATCTTACCTGCGGAGTTGATTACAAGAGAGTCGATTGGGTCAGAAAGCAGGCAAAGACGATAACCGACAGCGGCAGATATCCCATTCTGATAATGCACCATAATCTGCTTGAACATCATCCGATGGAGCTTGTCATTCAGGATAAATATATTGTTCCTTTCCCGAGAACATATGCTTCATTGTTTGCGGATTGGGGAATCAAGCTGGTTTTCACCGGCCATACTCACACTGCCGATGCCGTTTCATACACAAGCCCGTCGGGCAATGTAATATATGATTTCTGCTCTGCCGCAATTTCACAGTATCCTTTGCAGTACAGGCAGTTCAGCCTTACGGATAAAGCCATAAGCTATGAAATGAAGACAGTCAACAGAATTGATACCGATGCACTCAGCTCCGTTGTTTCGGGCTATTCCGAAGAACGCCTTAATGCAATGGCAACCGATTTTCCTGCATTTGCGGCTGAAAAGCAGAAAAGAGAAAACATTGACGATATCAAGGAAATGATTTCCGCACAGGGGCTCGGAATCAGCGAGAGCAGCCCGATTTACGGTTTTATTGACGATGCGTGCAAAGCGGTAAACAATCTGTTCGATAAGCCGCTTTACGGCGAAAACAGCGTTCAGGAGCTTGCAAAGGAATACGGAGTAGATATTCCGGGCAGTAAATACAGCACCGTTTGGGATATGGCGGGCGAAGTGTCGCTGAATTATTCAGCGGGCAACAAGATTTACGGCGCAAACAGCGTTGAAGCAAAGATTGCTCTCGGTGCGGCAAAGGTTGCGCTGAGAGAAATTACAAGAGGAAAAACCGACAGCTTCCTCTCCTCTGCTGCGGATGCGGTTCTGAGCGGAACAGGCTTAAGTGAAAAGATAGATTCTCTCGGTATTTCAACTCCGTCTGAACGCTTTGCGGCGGCTGTTATTTCGGTTATTATTGAAGCCTTCGGCGAGGATAACGACGGCGTTAATAACATAAGCGGCAC